>JBAVHJ010000259.1:0-20840 GCA_049685715.1 Terriglobia bacterium
GCTGTGCCAGCCATTTGGATAGCCGGATCTTTTCGGGAGATTTGGAAATCTTCTTCACTTCCATGTCCGCGGGGATATCCTTCGCCGAGAAGACGCGGGAGAATTCTTCCGCCGCCTTCCCGGCCAGAGCAGCCGAATGAAAATCAGAGACGATACGCCGGGCCAGTTCCAGTTTCAGCTTCATGGGATGCCGTAACCCCGCTTTGGCTTCCTGCTGCCACTGGCGGATCTCCTGCGTGGAGACATCGGTCAGCAACTCCCAGTATCGAAACATCAACTCATCGCTGATCGACATGATTTTCCCGAACATCTCATTCGGCGATTCCTCGATCCCCACATAATTGCCGAGCGACTTCGACATCTTCTGGATGCCGTCAATGCCCTCGAGCAGCGGCATCGTCAACACGATCTGAGGAGCCTGCCCGTAGCTCCGCTGAAGTTCGCGGCCGACCAACAGATTGAACTTCTGATCGGTCCCGCCCAGTTCGACGTCCGCCTCCAGGGCCACGGAATCAAACCCCTGCGTCAGCGGGTATAACAGTTCATGCAAAGAAATCGGGGTTTCTTTTTGAAAGCGGGCGTGGAAATCTTCGCGTTCCAATAACTGTGAGACCGTGTACTTCGAACACAAACGGATCCAATCTTCCCCGCGCAGCGCTCCCAGCCAGCGCGAGTTGTAATCGATCACGGTTTTCCGGGGATCGAGAATTTTAAACACCTGCTTCTTGTAGGTTTCCGCATTCTCCGAAATCTGGTCCGGGGAGAGGGGTGGCCGCGTCGCGTTGCGTCCGGAGGGATCGCCAATGAGCGCTGTGAAGTCACCGATTAGAAAAATGACCGTATGCCCGCAATCCTGAAAGTGTTTGAGTTTCCGAATAAGGACCGTATGCCCCAGGTGAATATCTGGCGCCGTGGGATCAAACCCCGCTTTGACCCGCAAGGGTTTCTTGCCCTGAACCGCCAGGGTGAGGCGCGCCTTCAACTCCTCGGCCTGAATGATTTCGACCGAACCCTTGGAAATGTACTCAAACTGCTCTTGAGGTGTCTTGTCAAAAAGTGTGCTCAACGAAAGCTCCCCATATCCGGAATGCGTCAGCCGGACAACGAGCTCGTGCTCCCATCGTCTCTTAGGGCCATTTTGAATCCCTGCGAGTGTATCATCCGCATTTTTTTAGAGCAAATTCCAAAATCCAATCCGCCTGCGGCGGACAAAATCCAAACAAATATCAAAAAGACAAATTACAAACAGAACGGTAGAACTGTATTTCTCCTCCAGCAAGTGACGTGATAAACTGGAGTGACCTTTTACAGTTAATATGAAACTTTTCGTTCGTTTCGAACTCAGCCTCTAAGGCCTCATCCGTCTTGCTGGATATGAAATGCGCCCATTGGAAATTGGATTTTGTCTGGAGTTTGTCCGCCGCAGGCGGATTGGAATTTGGATTTTCCTTTGAAGGGTCAGGAAACTCCATATGCCTCTTTGTCATCTCAAGGAGCTGAGGAGGAACCACCAGGAGGATACCTATGAAAATGTTGCATCGAGTTTCCCTTGTTGTGACTCTGATACTGTTCTCATCGGCATTCTTGTTTGCGGACACCATCGAGTTGAAGAATGGAGAGGTCATTCGCGGCCAGTTTGTCAGTGCGGACCAGAGCTTTGTGAAGATCAAGGTGGGCACTGAAGTTCGCACTTTTCGGACCGAGAAGGTGACGTCGATTCATTTCGAATCAGAAACAGAAGGAGCACCGGCGATGGCCACGAGGGACGAAGACGTGGCCTCCCGGGAGACTGTGCCTGCTCCGGCCACGACGGGGCGGGAACCCAGCGCGGAAGCTCCGGCCTTGCAGCCGCCGCCCGGCGTCGCCGCCAGGGTCGGCACTGCGGATTATGAAGTCACTCTCCCTGCCGGAACCCTGTTTCCGGTGCGGATGATTGATTCCATCGACACCGATAAGAACCAGGTGGGCGACCATTTCAGCGCGAGCCTGGATGATCCTGTGGTGATCGATGGAGAGGCCGTCGTTCCCAAGAACACCATCGTTCATGGACACATCATTCAAGCCAGGGAATCAGGGAAGATCTCCGGAGCGCCGGAACTGCGCCTCGAGCTCACCGATTTTACGGTGAATGGGAGGCAGATCTTCTTCCGAACGGGAGAATATGAGCAGATTGGGGAAGGTCGGGGAACGCGCAGTGCTGAGATGATCGGTGGCGGGGCCGCCCTGGGCGCGGTCATCGGGGCGATTGCCGGGAAAGGTAAGGGAGTTGCCATCGGCGCGGTCTCCGGCGCCGCCGCGGGAACCGCCGTGCAGGTGTTGACCAAGGGGAACCAGATCAAGATCCCCGCCGAAACGCGATTGAGCTTCCGCCTCGATCAGCCGGTAACGATCGTGGCAAGGGGTTCAACTGCACCTCAAGAGTGAATCCCGAGGGAAAGGTCGATTGCGGAGTGTGCCCATTGCGGATTTCGGAGTGCGGAGTGCGGAACACCCTATTTGTAGATTGAGAATTTTGGAGTGCGGAATCTAAGTCATGAATTCCACAAGACATTGTGCCCAAGATCCATGAATCAGGGAAGCATTTGGATTCTCTGAGATTTTCGCGCACGTGCAGTTTTTATAGACGAGACAGTGATTGCGATAATTTCCCCTGCCTCTCTCATGAGAGGTGCCACCGTGTCCTCTGGCAGGATGCCTCCTTCGACTAAGAGCTCCATCCAGTAAATTGATTCGTCTGCTTCCTCTTCTACGATACCCATTTTCGAAATGAAGTCAGCAGTAGACTTCGCCCTACAAGCAGACCGGTAGTTGGCTCCAACTGAAGTCCCCGAACGGAGCAGTTGCCTGCTGATGACGTCAACAGTTTTTCTCTTAGGCAACGATTCGACGAGCCGGAAAATGCAAAGTGCAAAACGTTTGGTTCTTTGCTTCAGCTCCTCCTTGTCCATCCTCCCCCCCCTCGCAACCGCATGGCTCCCTTCAGGAATCTATGACTGCGTTCGCGATGTTGAATAGATTGGGGGGGCTAGCTTAACAGCAAATTAAATAAGTGGTCTTTCAGAACCTACAGTCTAATACAGAAACTCACCAGCGTCCTATTCCGCAATCTGCAATCCGAAATCTGCAATCCGAAATCCGCAATCTGAAATCTGAAATCCGCAATCAAGGTGTTCCCCAGTCCGCATTCCGCAATCTGCAATCCGAAATCCGCAATTATCTCCAGTCGCCCAGCATGATGAACGGAGCCCAAAAATAGGGATTGGAGTATTTCGGATTATGGAGGATGGCGACCTGGGCGTGCTGCAACGCCTCGACCTTGGGAACGCCCTTGCGCAACTCCCGATAGAAACTATCCATGATGTCGGCCGTGGACGGATCATACACCGCCCAAAGGCTCGCCACCACGGTCGTGGCGCCGGCAATTGAGAATGCCTGGGCCAGGGAGGCGATCTCGGTTCCCGGGTCTTTTTCCCCGAGCGCTGTCTCGCAGGCCGAGAGCGTTACGAGCGAAGTGTTCTCCAAAGGCAAATCGTAGATCTCAGAAAGCTTCAACTTGCCCATTCCTTTTGCCCCTTCGCTGGCCATTTTGATATAGCTCTCGTTGACATCGCCGCTGTCCAAGCGGCCGTGCGTGGCGAGATGCAGCAGATCGGTGCCTTTGGGCAGATCAAACAGACGTTCCTTTCTTGCCTCCCACAGCATGTACACCTTGGAATTGGGATAAATCACCTTCAGGCGTTCCACCTCATCCAACGCGGAGGGAAGGGTCCCATCGGGATTGCCAAAAGCCACGAGATTGTCCCGCTCGTCGCTGTGGGTCTTCACAAAAACGAGATCGAACAGATCCGACGATGAGAGGTACGACACCGCCTTGGACTCGACCAAGTAGCGGAGATGACCCTTCTCCTCCTTGGCCAGTGCCGGGAACGGGAGGTAATAAAGCAACCCGGAGGGGATGATGGTCACTACTTTCTTGGAAGCCATGTCCGCTTCGACGGGCGCGATCAGGTCCTTGTAAAGTTCGGTGACCGCGGCCTTCACCGTGGGCATGGATGATTCGCCGATGTCGGCAGGGATGGGCCCGCGAATGCGGCGTGTACGGGTGAGCAGCCGCGCGCGGAGCTGCTCAACGGTGCTGCGCATCTCCCCGCGATACGACTTCACGAGGGAGTTCAATTGCTCGCGTGAAACCGCGACGCTTCGCAGCTTGAACTCCGTACTGGTGATCTCGAAGATATACAGCGTGGTCTCAGAAGGAAAGTACTCCAGCATGAGTGCATCGCCGGGAATCAATCGCTGGACCTTGGCCAGCGAGGGCGGTTTTACGGTGACGAACCGGTCGTAATCGGGATGAATCTGCCGCAATTCGTTGACGACCCGGAAGAACTGGGACTTGTTGGAGGCCAGCAGTTCGCTGAGATTGTCGATCTTCCGGGGAGAACGCAGCAGTTCGGTCTTGGCCCGCTCAGCGATCAGCTGTTCCCGGAGTTTCGCTTCCGCATCGAAAAGCTCTTCGGCCTCGCTCATCAGGCTCCGGACTTGCGCGCTCTTGAACGGAATCGAAGTGAGCTTGATCTTATCCTGAAGCTGTTTGGACTTGGATCGCTCCAGGTATTCGTAAGCTTTCTCACTGTCTCCGGTCTCAATGAGCAGCTGGATCAGCATTTCATAAACGCCCTGTTTGTTCGCAAAGAACAAGGCATCCGCCAGCGTGTTGGGCGCAACGCTCCGCCGGATCTCTTCGATCACATCCACCGAATCCTTGAGGGTGACTATGGCATCAGCCTTCTGATTCTGCTCCCGAAGCACGCGGGCCTTGCCGAGTCCTGCCCGCCAGAGCGTCTCGAGATGTCCAATCGCCCGGGCCGTGGCGATGGCTTCGTCAAAGTCCCGCCCCGAAGCTTCGAGATGTCCGGATTGAAACTCCAGCATGCCGAGGTACATCAACGTTTCGGCTTCGCCGCGCTTGTCGCCGATTTCGCGCCGCACCGACTGCGCCTGATTGAAATATTCCCGAGCCTTGACCTGGTCCCCCTGATCCAAATAGAGGGCCCCGAGGTCGTTCATCACGAAGCCCTTCAAACGCCGATCCTTGGCCTTTTCGGACACGGTGAGGGCCTCGTTGAGCGCGCGGATGGCCTCAGCCGGTTGCTGGGAACTGGCATAATCCCCGGCAACATTCCGCAGGAACAATCCCGAAAAACTCGGCAGATTCAGATCGTGAATCCGGTCGAGCGCCCGCTGGTGGTAGTCGGAGGCTTTCTTGAAGTCTCCCAGTCGCACATAGGTTTCACCGATCGAATTCAGGATATCTCCCTCGTTGCGTGAATCCTTCATCGTCTGGGCGATCGCAAGCGCGGCCAGATAATTGTCGATGGCTGCCTTGTAGTCCCCCCGGTAATGCATCGACCGGCCGAGATTGTGAAGGGCGAGCATTTCCAGGGGCGCCAGCGCATTCTGCTGGGCGAGCTGGTACGACTCGGTGGCGGCATCGCGCGCCTTCGAATAGTCCCCCACGCTGATATAGGTATCGGAGAGGTTGATCAGCAAACGGGCTACGAGGGAAGGGTTGTTCAGCTCCTTGTACAGGGGAAGTGCCTTGTCGAAGTACTTAAACGCGGAGTTGAAATCCCCCACGCCGGCAAATAACAGTCCGGTGTTTTGAAGAACAGCAGCCTGGCGTCGTTTGTTCCCCGTAGAAACACTGAGGTCGAGGGCACGCTTGTAAAACTCCAGGGATTTGTCAAAATCGCGGCGGTCCGCGAAGACCCCTGCCAGCCCGTTCACCGCCACGAGGATTCCGTTCGTATCCTTGATCTCCTCGGCTACCTGCAGCGCGCGGGAAAAGTGCGTCTCCGCCTGTGTCGACTTTCCCAGGCTCGAATAAATCGACGCCAGATGATTGCTGACCTCAATCACCGCCTCGGAAATTTTGTTCTCCTGATAGTAGGTCAGAAGGGATTCGTCCAGGCTGATGGCTGCCTGATAATCGCCCTGATCTTTCTTCGCCCGGGCCAAAAGGAAAGACGCGGCAGCGGAATTCTTTTCATCGTGCAGTCCGCGCAACTCGGCGATGAGGGGTTCGAGGATGACTTCGGCGGCCTTCCAGTTGCCTTTCTCCACCTGCCCCGCTGCCTCCTTCAGGCGGGCCTCAACGCTTACATTCCCCCCTGAAGGCTGCGCCCATGCGGAGACGGACACGCAAAGGACGAGAATTAGAAGACCACATGAAAATGTTTTTCGCATTGAGAAAGCTTCGTCGTGAGAAACCCTCGGCCATTTTGCAGCCTTTGAGCCGCAACCGCTCTCAGCTGACCCGCTTGGGAAAATTCATGACCTAAGGCGTTTCTTGTGGACTGTTACCGGGCGTTCCCCCCACCGAGAGTATGAACCTGTTGGACCTTCCACCATCGGGCGGTGGATTGAACACATCGATCGTCACCTGATCGGGGATGCTCCGAAGATCTCCCCGCGGAATCAAGACCTGGAGCCGCGCCGGGCTCAAGAAGGTGACTGTGGCGGAAACAAAGACCGAGGTCAGCAGCTGTGGGCCGGCACCATCCCCTAAATCAACCTCGACCAGGGAGTGAGTGTTGAATCCTCTTCCCGAGATCAGCAGTCGGCCATCCGATCGACGGGAGAGTGTGCGCGGGACAACGGTGTTAATCGACGGCACCGTGTTCGCTTGCCCATCCGGCAGAACGACAAAGAATTGTTCATTACTCGATGCGCGTCCCACGTTGACGGTGACCGGACCGGACACTGCCCCCACGGGGACCTCGACCGTGATCTGATTAGACGAGGGCATGGATAACACGGGGGCGGGGATGGTGGTCTGACCTTTCCCGCGAAAACGCACCACATTGTTCTTGGAATCCTGGCTGAATCCCGATCCAAAAAACGTGACGGTCTCCTTGACTTGGGACCTCGACAAGGAAAGTGTGTCGAGGGACACGCCGCCCGGGACGGGGTTAAAGACGGACACATTGCCCAACAGGGGGTTCGCTACGAGAATCGACGAGCTATTCGGCCCGATGGTGACGGCCGAGGTCCCGGCGCCTTGGGGGAGCACCTGGACATAAGCCACTTCAGGAATGCCCTCCAGCGAAAGGATACTCAGGTACGCATTGCCGGCGGGATCACGGCTGGTCACGATGGCATAACTTCCATTGGGCGCCAGGGCCACGCTCACTGCCGACGGAATGCCGGGCGAAAATTTGGGGAGTGCAAACGTAGTAATTGCGGAATCGTCCGCCGGGCCATCCAAATCTAAAATAGATGCTGTATTGTCTGCATTGGCGGTCACGCCCCGCGCGGCATCCAGATTGATGGCTACACTGTTTGGACTCGAGTTCAGAAGAAAATTCCGGGTGATAACCGGCTGCAGGTTGCCTGTCAGAAATCCTCCGGAGGTCGGTGCAAACTCGATGACGGAAACAGAGTTGGTACCCGAGTTAGCCACCAGGGCCCGAGTGCCATTGGCCGCCACTGAGACCGACACTGGTCTGCTACCCGCCGGCAAGGTCAAGCTGCCGCGAAGGACAGGATTAGCCTTCCCAAAAAACTCCACAAACGAGACGCTGTCCGTTCCCCGGTTCGCGGTCATGGCAAATCGCCCGAAGGGTTCAAAGGCCAGCGAGACCGGCTCACTGCCCTTGGGGAGATGAATAAAATTGACGTCCGAGGAGGTCAGCAGGGCAGCCCGGGGTTGTTCCGCGCCCGCTCGTTCGATCTTCGCGTGAAGCTTCGCCACCTTGGCCTGAAGCGCTTTGAAGGCGAGCAATTCAATATTGAAGAATCCGATATCGTCATCCCGGGAGGTTCCTCCTCCCGTCCCGTCATCATCGGTCGCCACAGCCAGCATTCCTGAATTGCTTCCCGTCGCGAATGAAAGGTCCTGGACCAGTGAGGGGTTGGGCGTTAATGAAACAAGGCTCACTGTTCCTTGGTCGCTATTCCCGACCAGCGCCATGTTTCCCAAACCGCTGATCGCCACCGAAGAGGGGACAGAGGCAGGGAGCGGCACGGACGTGGAGTTGGCCTCCGTCACACTGAACTGAACCGGATTACTTACATTGCTGCCAACGCTCACCACCACGCCGCCGGTTTTTGCTGAGCCTGGGACAAGGACCGTAATCGCATCGTCGGCGGGCGGAGGATTCTTCAAAACAGTGGCGGAGCCAAACGTCCCAAAGAAGTGAACGATGTTTTCAGCCGCATTCAAACTGAAGCCGGTCCCCCGCAACGTTACCGGAGAACCGACCGGTCCGTTAGGTGGGGAAACGGAAGTGACCGCAAGGACGGGAAGGCGCTTGCCCTGGAAGTCCACATCTCCGACATTGGAGTTATTGATGACGACCGAAAGAGCCGTCGGGGCAAAATCGAAGTTCTTGAGGGTTGGCTCCACCGCATAGTTTCCACTGGGAACATTAAGGAAAACGTATTCACCCTGATCATCAGTGGCGACGGCTGTTCCCTGGACCGAACCGCTGAGTTGAACGGTTGCCCCGACCAGGGGAGTCCCGTTTTCCTGAGTCAGTTTTCCACTCATCACGAACTTGCCCAGATCAAGCGGGACATAGGCGGTGGAAATATCGTCGGGGGGCACATTGGCCAGGACACTGAAATTTGTGGATCCAAACAGTTCCACCGCATAGAGCGGCTGATCCGAGGTAACGACCAGCGACCCGCCCACCTGGTCCCTGGCTTCGGGAAGCAGGTCGCCCACCGTTTGAGCGATCTTCTGATTGGGTTCCAAACGAAGATCACGGACGGCGGTTGTCACGCCATTCCTGTCCACTGCCGTCAACCGGACTGAGGCGGCGACTGGATTTACATTCAGCAACGCCACGCCGGTGAAGAAACCGAGGGATTGTGGGGCGAGATGTGAAAAAACCATTTCGTCTAACGCACGCACCTGCGGCGCCACAGCAGCGAGGGTGGGATTTGAAAAATTTCCGTATGCCACAAAACCACTGATCGGCCCGAAGTTCGCTTCCACGCTTACCCAGGCGCCCATTACCGAGCTCAGCGAAGAGCCCAAGCCAAACAGGTCGACCAATGACTTTCGGAGAGAGGCCTTCGGCTTGAGGGTGACCGAAATGGGGTTGGGGACGGAGCCGGTGTTCATCAGTACTCCGTCCTGCTGATACAACGAAATGCTCACCGTCTGAGGGATATCTAACAGATTGATGACCCCGAGAATTGAGAAATAGTCCCCGCCCAAAACGGCGTGCGGAAAATTAATGACGCGGGTTGCGGCATTCGCGTTCACGCCATTCAAGCACGCCAGGGCCGGTTCAGCGTGGTTCTCCACCAATTCCATCCCCAGCAGGGGCACGTTCGACGAGATCGAAAAATAGGATCCATCCGGGTAATTCCGGAAACTGAAAAGCTCCTTGGTGTTCTTCCGGAACACGGCATGGGGCGGCAAGGTCAGGCCGGTCACGTCAAACTGGGAGATGGTGCCATCAAACGCATAGGTTCGTAAGCTGACCAGAGCGACCTGATCACTGGGGTTGACAATATTGATTTCAGTATCCGTATTGGCATCGTTTGCCAGGAACGGCAGGATCTGTTCGCGATACGCCTGGGCCCCATTCGCCCCGTCGAGCACAGTCACGGCCTCGTCTCCGACAAGGTAAAAACCGCGCAAATTCAAATTGTCATCGGAAATAATCTGAGCCCAACCGTGAAATCCTGGTTGAATCGGGAAGAGTTGATTATCGAACTGAGCCATTTGGGCGCCCGGGCCCAATTTTGAGATCGCCCCCTTCGCCGGGAGTCCAACGGGATTACCCGCTTCATCGTAAAGCTGGAGCCGGATGCTTGCGGAGTGATTGCTGGGATTGGCAACGGCAATCCCGGTAAACCGGCCGCCCTGTTCGACCAGGCGAGGGAGATTCAGAGCAGACTGTGCCTCCAGACTTGTGGACACCGCCACAAGCCACAACACTGACGCCATGACAAGCCAATACCGCTTTAGAACGGTTCGCATAAAGACACTACAACCCTCACCCCATTCGACGGATAAAATCCCACTCTTTAAAGGAAAAATCTTTCGCCAACTCATTGGATCTATAAGGAGATTCTCAATTTGCATTCACTGTGGGGGCCTGGATGCGGACGCATCGCCCTTCGACCTTGAAACGTCCCTCCAAAACCAGCTTGATCGCTTGTGAGTAGAGGCGATGTTCCTCTCCAAGGATGCGCTGGGAGAGGGATGCCTCGGTATCGTCCTCCCCCACCGGCACGGACGATTGAAGAATAATCGGTCCCGAGTCAACTCCTTCGTCGACGAAATGCACCGTGCATCCAGTGACCTTGACGCCGAATTCCAATGCCTGCCTCTGGGCGTCAAGCCCTTTGAATGACGGCAGCAGTGCGGGATGAATATTCAAGATGCGGCAGGGGAACTGTTGAACGAAAAAAGAACTCAAGATCCGCATGTAACCTGCAAGGCAGATGAGGTCCACCTTGTTCTTGTTCAGGAGGGCAACGACTTCGCGGTCATAAACCTCACGGGACTTCCCGCGGGGATCCACAAAACTCGTATTCAGGTTCCTCCGTCGCGCCAACTCCAGCCCGCGGGCGTCGGCGACATTCGAAATGACAATCGCAATTTCGGCGTCCAACACCCCCCTTTCAACATTGTCCGCGATGGCTTCAAAATTCGAACCACGCCCCGATAACAGGATTCCAAGTTTTTTCTTTGGCATCGGGCAGATTCCATCCGGCCCCCCAAAGCCCGGGGCTAGACATACACTACTTTCTTATCGCCACGAATGATCTTTCCAATTACATAAAACTTTTCTCTGACTTTCTTAAAGTGACTGACCGCGGTGGCCACCTTGGACTCGTCGATGATGACGACCATCCCGATTCCCATGTTAAAGGTGCGATATAACTCGTTGAATTCAAGGTTCCCCAGCCGCTTGAGCACGTCGAATATCGGCGGGACAGGCCATGTGGCGACATTGATTTGAGCCTGACAGTTGCGCGGCAGGATGCGCGGAATATTGTGGGTCAATCCTCCCCCCGTGATATGTGCCAACCCGCTGACCACCCCCCGGTCGTTCAAGCCTCTCAACACCTTCAAGTAGCTTCGGTGGGGCTCCAAAAGCGTCTCGCCAATGGTGTCTTCAAGCCCTCGAATTGAAGAACTCGCCTTCAGTTTGGCATGTTCGAAAAAGATCTTGCGGGCCAGGGAATATCCGTTGGTGTGTAATCCCGAGGAAGGCAGACCCAAAAGCACATCACCCGCCTTGATACTGCTGCCATCAATTAATTTCTTGCGGCTGACGATGCCCACAATAAAGCCCGCCAGATCGTATTCATCGGGCGGATAAAAATCGGGCATTTCGGCTGTTTCTCCACCGATCAATGCACAGGCGTTGGCCTTGCAGGCCACTGCAATGCCGTCCACGACCTGGGCCACCACCGGAGGCCTCAACCGCCCTGAGGCGATATAGTCCAGGAAAAAAAGGGGTTGTGCCCCATGCACCAGAATATCATTGACACAGTGGTTGACGAGGTCCTGCCCCACGGTGTTATGAATGCCCATGGCGAAGGCAAGCTTGAGTTTGGTCCCCACCCCATCAGCCGAAGACACCAAAACAGGGTCTTCGATCTTCTTAATCTCGCCAGCCAGGGAGAATAACCCCCCAAAGCTACCAATCTCGCTGATGACACCCTTGGTAAAGGTTTTCTGGGCCAGACGCTTGATGTGATTCTTCGCTTCGCGCGCCGCTTCAAGATCTACCCCGGCCGATTTGTAATTCAATACAGTCTCCACGGGTTTATCCAGTTAATGAATTAGATTTGAAATCATGAATCAGGTGAAGAGCCTGATGAAGAGGCCGATGCGAGCCTCCCGCCTCCCAGGCTGGATGGGTTAAAAATCAACCCCAACTTGCAGTTGCTCAGATGAAACGGGGGAGTGACAATTCAAGCGTCACGGAAGGCCTAGGGTTCTTTTAGCTTGATTGCACGCCCTGCCCAATTATACTATAAAAACCCAGGTAAGCGAAACACGCCCTGAGCGCGCGACCTGATCGTTGACGCGGCCGTCCGAGATTGCCCGTCCCTGGAAAACATACAAGGGGACGCTGCGCCACCAACCAACACCATCAAGGAGCCTCTCCATGCCTCGTAATGTCCGCTGTGGTTTGATCCAAGCCTCCAACGCGGTCCCACCCGACCGGCCCATCCAGGAAATCAAAGACGGAATGATCGCCAAGCATCTGAAAATGATCGAGGAGGCGGGAAAGAAGAATGTGCAGATTCTTTGCCTCCAGGAAATCTTCAACGGCCCGTACTTTTGCGCGGAACAGAAGGAGCACTGGTACAAGGCGGCGGAGAAGATTCCTGAGGGTCCCACCATTAGCCTGATGCAGGAACAGGCCCGCAAGTACGGGATGGCAATTATTGTTCCTATATACGAATTGGAAATGGAAGGCCTTTATTACAATACCGCAGCCATCATTGACGGAACGGGGAAGTATCTGGGGAAATACCGAAAGACCCACATCCCTCATGTGGCGCCCGGCTTTTGGGAAAAGTTCTATTTCCGGCCGGGCAATCTCGGATATCCGGTGTTTGATCTGGGGTTCGCCAGGATCGGAGTGTATATTTGCTACGATCGCCATTTCCCCGAGGGGGCACGCGCCCTCGGGCTCCACGGCGCAGAGATCGTGTTCAACCCTTCCGCCACCGTCGCCGGACTCAGTGAGTACCTGTGGAAGCTCGAGCAACCGGCTCACGCCGTCGCCAACGGTTATTTCGTCGGCGCCATCAACCGGGTCGGGTTTGAAGACCCCTGGCGCATCGGCGAGTTTTACGGAACGTCCTATTTCTGTGACCCCCGGGGACAAATCATCGCCGAAGCCTCCCGCGACAAGGACGAATTGCTGGTGGCGGATCTGAATCTCGATAAGATTCAGGAGGTCCGCTCAACCTGGCAGTTCTATCGCGACCGTCGTCCCGAGCTATACAACGACCTCGTAGATTTGTGATCCCGGAATGAATAGGACCTGTCGACAGCCACTCATGGACCGAGTGTCGTAACTCCGGCGTACCAGATGAGGCGTCCGCTGTCAGGTCGATCGAGTGTCTGTGGCCAGAACCGAGCGACTCCGTTTGACGAATGTCGAAGGCTGGCCATCTTGAAAGCATGGCAAAGAGATCCCGAGTTAAAAAATCTGAGAAGAGTTCTTCACTTCCCACCTTTACTGATCGCCTCCTCAAGCCAGAATGGCTCTTGATCCTCGCGGCGCTCCTGTGCGACCTCAATAGCTGGGGCCACCAGTTTGTGGTGGACGATCATGCCCGCATTCTTTCGAATCCGCTGGTGACTGACAGCACCCGTTTCCTCGATATTTTCTCCCGCCCCGGCGATCCGACCTCGGAAGTGTCCACCGGTTTTACCGCCCCATCACCGTGCTCAGCTACGCGATCAATTCATGGATAACCGGCTTGCATTATGATGGATTTCACCTGGTGAACCGGCTCCTCCATGTCCTGATCACCTTGATGGTATTCCATTGCCTCCGGCTCTTGATCACCTCATCTCCAAAGATCGCCCTTTTCTCCGCCTTGGTCTTTGCCGTCCATCCGATCCAAACCGAAGCCATCACCTACGTCAACGGCAGACCGGACGCCCTGGCCATGCTGTTCGTTGTTGCCGCGTGGTTTTTTTTCTGCGGTTGCGCTCCAGTGAGCAACCCTCAGGCAAGTACTTGTGGCTATCGATGGGCTTTTATTTTCTCGGCCTTCTTTCAAAAGAGAACGCCGTCACCTTTCTGGGTGTCGCCTTCCTGACTGACTGGCTTTACGAACGACAACGAAACGGAAAGGTGTTGTTCCGCATAGTCACGGATCGATTGAGGAAAGCCTATGCGGGGTTTGCACTGGTGACCGCCTTCTTTCTCATCGTTCGTGTGGGGGTTTTGAAAGGTTTGGCGCCCATGCAAGTGGATTTCTATCTCAATCCGTTAGCGCATGTCTCCATCCTCTCGCGAATTTTGACTGGCCTGAAGATTCTCTTCCAGAACCTCGCCTTTTTTTTCTATCCCCGCACGTTCTCGGCGGATTACTCTTATGATCAGATCCCGTTGTTAGCGGAGTGGAATTCCCCGTCATCCCTGATGGTTCTCGTTGCCATGGGGCTGCTCGTCGTTATCCTGTTCTGGAGTTACAAGCATCTTCGTGAGGTGTTTTTCGGCCTGGCCTTCTTTTTGATTACCTACTCCATTGTCAGTAATTTATTTGTTCCCATCGGAACGATACGAGCCGATCGTCTGCTTTACCTGCCTGGCCTGGGTTTGTGTATGATTGTAGGTTTTGTCCTGACCCGTTTATCGTCTCTCGCGGAAAAATCGGGATGGCGTCCTGTTTTCCAGGTGTGCGTCGTCCTTTTGATTCTGGGTTTGACGGCCCGCACACTGGCACGAAACCGGGACTGGAAAGATGATTTCAGAATCTACTACCAAACGGTTCAAACGTCCCCAAGGAGCACAAAAGTACACCTCGAACTGGGGAATCAATACTATTCCCGGAAACAATACGATCTTGCACTGCAGCATTACCGGATGGCTGAATCCATTCAGCTCTCATCGGATCATGCAGAATCAGCGGCACTATTGGTGAATCTTGGCAATCTGTATCCAAAGATAGACCGTGCCGGGGAGGCCATTCAGAGTTTTGAGAAGGCGCTGAACCTCGATTCCACAAATCGGATGGCGCGCGGGAATCTCGGCCTGGCTTATCTCAAGCTGAACCAACCCGACGCCGCGATTGTCGAGTTCGACATGCTGATTTGAGAGGATCCCTCTGACAGTGAGGCCCGATTCACCGGGGATACGCCCTGCAGATGATGCAGAGAATCCCCGAAGCCATCGAGGAATATCAGAGGGTGATCGAAATCAATCCCAACTTCCCGCACGCACGCGCGAATTTGAATCAACTGGTAGAGCGGCAATCAAAGTGAAGGGACTACAAATGGCCAAGAAGACCGGGAAGTCTAAAGCGGCCGTCAAAGGGACAAGAGGATGGCGAGGCATGTCCATCGCGTTCTTTGTGCTGTGTTGGCGGTTACGTCAAATGATCTTCGAGGATCATGGATGACCATCCCAACAGGACGACTCGCGGAAGCGAACTCCTATAGTTCTCTCTGTGCCACATGGCCAGACCCTCTTTCCCCCGTGTGACGCCCGTTGTGATAAGATAAACACCAGGAGCGCGACCGTTCCTCTCAACTGAAAGGAAGATACCCCGGAATCCGAGGCGCGGTGGTTTCAAGTCTTGTCGGTCCCCTTAATTGACCTGCTGTGCTTATTCTTGGATCTCATCTTGGCGCAGAAGAATGGTGACACCTACCAATGCTGTTCATACTGCGCAATCTTGACAATCTAATTTGGGCAGGTGTGCATAGCCGACTATTTCCGGGCTTCAATCACTAAAGAATTAGGTCGCTGTCCCTAAATATTGAATATTGGAGGGATCCATGAAACGAAACCTTGTCTCGTTTCTGTTCGCTGCATTGTGTTTGTTTATCTCCGGCCATCCCGCACAAGCTCAAAACACAGACATCAAGTTCATCTCTGATACCTTGATCGTGCAGGCCGAGGGCACCTATCAAGCGGACCCTGACCTGGCAACGCTCCTGTTTGACATATCCGTGCAGGATAAAGAACTCAAGACAACATATGGCCGCGCTTCTGAATCGATGAAGAAGATTGTGTCACTGGCCGAACAGAACGGCCTTCGGAAGGAGGACATCTCCTCAGGAGTGCTGACGGTGAGGCCTTACTATGACGACGCGAAGAAGAGAAAAGCGAAATACTACCAGGTACAAGGGCAGGTCACCCTGCGGGTCAGAGATTTCACTAAACTCGGTCCCATCCTGGAGGGATCGGTTGAGGAGGGGATCACGGATTTCAGATCGCTAACGTATTCGCTGGCTGATGAGGAAGCCGCGAAACAACGGGCGGTGGCAGAGGCGATGCGACGCGCCATCGGACGCGCCAGCGCGGCGCTGGAGCAGAAGGGACAGAAGGTCGGCACGCTGCGCTTTGCAAATCTGGACGTAAAGCAACTCGTCGGCGTCTCGCGAATTGATGCCTATCAAGTGATGCAGTTGACAGAAGCGACCTCAGGAGGAGGCGGCGGATCCGGCAAGAGAATGCCGGCACCACCTCCACCGCCCATCCCGCAGCCGGAGAAGATCACAGTTAGTGCCACTGTGCAGTGTGCCTTCCAGATTCAATAGGCGAATCCGGCGCAAGAAACCAAGTCATGGCCAGGAGGGTCAGGCCCTAGCAACTGGTCTTTAATGGAAGAAGGCTGAATTCCTCCGTGGGGACATGAGATGGAAGATGGAATGCAGGGACAGCCTTGAATGACACTAATGTAAGGTCTTGGCGATCTGAATTAACCCCATCCCACCGCGGCGGGAGGGGGTTCGTCCTTCCACCTGAGATGATGAGGGATTGGGATCTGAGGGCTTCAAGTTGAAAGCAGTTTTCATAGGGCTATTCTGGGTGGGCGTATTATTCGTTGGAATCCTGTCTTTTCGCGCTCCAGCGCAACAGATGCCCACCCTGCATGTCGATGTCTCTATGGTAACGGTGGGCGTCCGGGTGACCGACGCCAAAGGACACGAAGTCCATGACTTAAGCGCTAAGGACTTCACGCTCTTTGAGGATGACATCCCCCAAAACGTTACTTTCTTTTCGAGCGAAGAGCAGCCGGTCAGTTTGGGCATCCTGCTCGACCGGAGTATCAGCATGATCGAGGGAGAAAAACTGGAGCGCGCCAAGGCAGCCGCAGAGTTGATGGTGGATTCCGCCCACCGTGGAACTGAGGTCATGTACATCCCCTTCGACGATCAGGTTGAGGTCTCAGCTGAATTCACCCAGGACCATGAATCCGTGAAACGCCGGATCGCTCGGACGACGGTGGGGAACGGGACGAGTCTCTACGATGCCATCCTGATGGCCCTGGAGCGTTCGAAGCATGCAAAGAATGGAAGGCAGGCCCTTGTCATCATCAGCGACGGCGCCGACGAGCACAGCGAACACACCCTTGACGAAGTCATCCACGCCGTACAGGAATCACTCGTACAAGTCTATGCAATCGGGTATTTCAGTAAGCGAGAAGAGGAGGTGATCCTGAAGGGAGGCGCGAGACTCCTCTTGGCTCCGGGCAGGTTCATCGACAATCCCCGCGTGGTGTTTGAACGCCTTGCCCAGCAGTCCGGGGCGGGTGTCTTCTTCCCCAGGTCTGACAAGGCACTGCAGGCTGCGGCCGGGCAGATTTCAAGAGACCTGGGTACCCAGTATACCTTGGGCTACTCTCCTTCCAACCCCGCGGCGGACAACCGTTATCGCAGGATCAAGGTGAAACTCCAACCCAACGGGCTCAAGGTCCGGGCTCGTCAGGGTTATATCATTCCAGGCGCTACGGCAGAGCCCCACTCAAGTTCCCAGAAAAATTGAAAACTTGAAATTAGCGATCCCGTTGCCTGTCGCCAGGCATCCCACTTCTGCCCACTGCACACTGTCCACTGCCCACCGCCCACTGCCCACCGCCCACTGCCCCTCACTCCACATCCCGCCAGTTTTTTCCAACTGAAATATCGACGATCAACGGGACACGCAGCTTGTAGACATGTTCCATCCCCCGTTTGACGAGCTTCCGCAAGGAATCGATCTCGTTCTCAGGAACCTCAAACACGAGTTCGTCGTGAACCTGGAGGATCATCTTTGCCCTCAAGTTTTGTGAGAGAAGCTGCTGGTCGATTTGAATCATCGCCAGCTTGATCAGATCAGCGGCCGTGCCCTGCAGCGGGGTATTGATGGCGGTGCGCTCCGCAAACCCGCGCATGGTGGGATTTCTGGAATTGATATCAGGGATGCGTCGAAGTCTTCCCAGGAGCGTGCGAACTTCCCCGGACTTCCTTGTTTCCGAAAGCACGCGTTCGATGAATCGCTTGACTCCCTTGTAACGAGTGAAGTACGCCTCAATATAATTCTTCGCATCGGCATTCGAGATGCCCAGCTGTTGTGCCAGCCCGAATGGACTCAACCCGTATACAATCCCGAAATTGATGGCCTTGGCCTGGCGGCGATGATCGGGGGTCTGCATCAGCGGGGACACGCCGAAAATCTCTTCCGCCGTTCGAGCGTGAATATCCTCGCCGCGCTGGAAGGCATCGACCAGCACCGCATCTTCGCTGAGGTGAGCCAGGAGGCGCAATTCGATCTGCGAATAATCCGCCGATAGCAGCAGACAATCCGTCTCCGCGACAAAGGCGGAGCGGATTTTCCTTCCCAGTTCCGTGCGGATGGGAATGTTTTGAAGGTTGGGCTCTGTGGAGGAGAGCCGCCCCGTCGCCGCCACCGTCTGATTGAAGGAAGTGTGAAGGCGGTGCGTGCGCGGATTGATCAGCTTGGGCAAGGCATCCACATAGGTCGACTTGAGTTTCGCGATCTGCCGATAATCCAGGATCAACCGTGGCAGCTCGTAGCTCGCAGCGAGCTCTTCGAGCACATCGATGGCGGTGGAGTATTGGCCCGATTTCTTCGATTTTTTTCCGGAAGGGAGGTTGAGCTTATCAAACAAGATTTCGCCCAGTTGCTTGGGAGAGTTAATATTAAATTCCGTGCCGGCCAACTGGTAAATGCTATGGGTGAGTTCAATGAGTTTCGACTCAAATTCCGTCGAGAGAGCGACCAGGACCTTCTCATCCACGCGCATGCCATTTTGTTCCACGCGGACGAGGACGCCGGCCAGGGGGAGTTCAACGTCCTCATAGACCGGCTTCAATCCGAAGGCTTCAATCTCCCGCTTCAACAGCGGAACAAGACGCTGCGTGAAATCGGCGGCGGCGGCCGGACCGGGGGGCAGATCCTCATTCAGGTGGGTCCGGGCCACGCGCTCCAGCGAATGATTGCTCTCATTTGCATTCAACAAGTAAGACATCAACAGGGTATCGTCGCCGACGCCGTCCAATGTCAGCCCCGCCACCCGCTGCAGATTCAGCGCGGCTGTTTTGCTGTCATGAATCAGTTTGGAAATCTCCCGGTCTCCAAGGAGTGATGCCAATCCGCTCGCCTTCCGGAATTCCTCATTTTCCACTTCTACACTCGCGGCACCCACGGTTCCATTGGCCAAGCCAATCTCACCCACGGAGTCGTGGGATAGGCTGGGTCGATCTTGGGCAATGGAGACAGCGACCGATTTTTCATTCTTAAGCTTCGAGACGAATTGTTTTACCTCTTCAAGACTCTTGAGGAACGGGTAGGCAGCTTCCTCTTTGTGGTTCTCCTCGGGGGGCGTGACGGATTTCGGACCTGCTTCTCGTGATTTCGCCTCCTCCTCAAACTCTTTGAGCAGGGTGTTGAATTCCAGCTCCCGGAACAACTCGAACACGGCCTGGCGATCGGGCGGATCGAGATGAAGCTCTTCGAGGTTTAATTCAACGGGAACATCCAACCGGATGGTCGCCAGGTCTTTTGACTTCAAAATGAGGTCCCGATTGTCCCGCAAGGATTCGCTGTAACGTTTATTGGGCACCTCATTCCACCGCTCCAGCAGGGACTCAATGGAGCCAAATTCAGCCAGTAATTTCCTGGCGCCCTTTTCTCCGATCCCCGGAGCCCCGGGAATGTTGTCGACGGCATCACCGCAGAGTCCAAGATAGTCGATGATTTTTTCAGGAGGCAGTCCCATGAGTTCTTCGACTCCGGAAGGGTCGTAAAGGGTCTCATCGCCTTGGCGTGAAGCTCGCATGACCCGTACGTGATCGTCCACCAGTTGAAACATGTCCTTGTCCTGGGTGACGATGACGACGTCGAGAGTCTGCTCTTCACCCTTTCGCGTGAGTGTCCCGATGACATCGTCCGCCTCAAATCTTTCAAATTGAATGATGGGAACGCGCAGGGCCGCACACACCTTCCGGATGTAGGGCAACTGCAGGGACAGATCCTCCGGCATATCCGGACGGTCTTTCTTATAATCCGCAAAGGAGTCATGCCGGAACGTAGGTTCGGCCGTGTCAAAAGCCACCCCGAGATAATCCGGTCGATGCGTTTGGATGATCTTTCGGAGAATGGCCGTAAAGCCGCGAATAGCATTGGTGGGCAAACCCTTGGAGGTGGCCATGGGCGGCAGCGCAAAAAAGGCCCGGAAGATCTGCGACATGCCGTCAATAAGGTAGAGCGTTTTCCGAGGATTTGATTCCGGAGTCGTATTCATGCGCCTCACAATCAAGGGTCCAACCCTTTGAGCGAATAGAGCCTATCCCTGATCCACCCTGAATCTTGAAATCTCAACAGAGTTTTTCAGCAGCGGGAACACCGTTGCACCCTGCCGCCTGAATTTCGGAATTCAGGGTTTGAAGGGCTACAGATACGCTGAGATTGCAGTGAGATCCCAGCGTCATTGTAAGCGAACGGTAGAAGGATGTGAAGTGGAAGGAGAAGCGGAAGGTGTCCAGAAAAGGCTGTTATCTTTGATTTTGAAATTCAGTTTTATCCAATGGAAGCCTTAAAGGCAGGTGAGAGGAGATTGCAGAGTGATGAACGTCGTCTCCAATCCGAATACATTGATGGTCGGCCCGGATTGAATAGTGGAGGTGTGGGTTTCCAGGGGGTCTTGAGGATTTTCATCGTCCCATCGGGATGGTGGCCTTTCGTTCCACCTTCCCCCAGGCAACGGAGCGACCCCTCAGGGCGGCGAATAATGATTTTGCCGCGATGTAATACATCACCTGCCGGTAGAGCAGCCGCTGCCAAAAGAGCCAGACCAGGAGCTTCCAATCTTCCTTCCACTCCAGAATT
>JBAVHJ010000260.1:0-11970 GCA_049685715.1 Terriglobia bacterium
ATTGCAGAGTGATCCAGCGTATCCACATCGTTATCCTAGGCGCTGTCCAAGGCGTCGGTTTTCGACCATTCATTTACCGATTATCCCGGGCGATGGATCTGCCCGGCTGGGTGTCGAACTCCGCACAGGGTGTCTTTATTGAAGTCGAGGGAGAGAAAAAGGACCTTGACGCTTTCCTGCTTCGAGTTGAGAAAGAAAAGCCGCTGCGCGCCTCCATCCAAAGCCTCGAATACTCGTACCTCGATCCCGTGGGTTTCGAGGCTTTCGAGATTCGCGAAAGCGAACGCACCGGCGAGTTGAGTGCTCTCGTTCTTCCCGACATTGCCACCTGTCCTGAGTGTCTCCAGGATGTCTTCGATCCGACGAACCGGCGTTACCTTTACCCGTTCACCAACTGCACGAACTGTGGCCCCCGCTTCACGATCATCGAGTCCCTCCCTTACGACCGGCCCAACACCGCCATGAAGCTCTTCGACATGTGCCCGGCCTGCCGGCACGAGTATGAAGATCCGATGGACCGCCGATTCCATGCGCAGCCGAATGCCTGCCCCCAATGTGGCCCTCACCTTGAACTGTGGGAGGATGCCGGCCCTCCCGTTTCGAAGGATCACGACGCTCTTGGGCAGGCGGTTGGAGCGCTCCGGGCTCGCCGCATCGTGGCCGTCAAGGGTCTGGGCGGATTTCATCTCATGGTCGACGCGAGAGATGAAGAGGCGGTCGTGCGTCTCCGGGCCAGAAAGCATCGTGATGAGAAACCGTTGGCGCTGATGTGTCCCTCATTGGAATCGGCAAAGTCAATGTGCGAGGTCTCCGCGCTTGAAGAAAGGTTGCTGCTCTCACCCGAGTCGCCCATTGTCCTGCTTCACCGCAAGGTCATCACCCCGCAATCCGGAATCCGCAATCCGAATTCAATGGTGGCCCCCTCGGTGGCACCGAACAATCCTTATCTCGGCGTCATGCTGCCTTACACCCCGCTTCACCATATCCTGATGCGGGAGCTTCAGTTCCCGGTACTGGCCACCAGCGGCAATCTCTCGGATGAGCCGATCTGCACCCGCGAGACGGAAGCGGTCAGGCGCCTGAGCGGTATTGCCGACCTGTTCCTTATTCATAATCGACCCATCGTCCGGCATGTCGATGATTCCGTTGTCCGCATCATCATGGGGCGTGAGCTCGTCCTCCGGCGCGCGCGCGGATACGCGCCGCTTCCCGTGCGCTTGAAGGCAGACGGCCGGCTGCGGCGGACACCTCTGCTGGCTGTCGGCGCGCACCTGAAGAACACCGTCGCCATCACCTCCGGGACCGCGAACGTTTTTATAAGCCAACATATTGGGGATTTGGAAACAAGCGAATCTTTCGAAGCCTTTCGGAACGTGATGGATGATTTCCGTCGAATGTACGAGGTCCACCCCAAGCATCTCGTTTGTGATCTTCATCCCGACTATCTCTCCACCAAATTTGCCCGGGGGGCCGACGTTCCCACCCTGTCCGTTCAGCATCACTACGCCCACGTGGCAGCCTGCATGGCAGAGAATGAACTCGAGGGGACCGTTCTGGGTGTGTCGTGGGACGGCACCGGATATGGGCTCGATGGAACCGTCTGGGGTGGGGAGTTTTTACTGACTGAACAAGCCTCCTTTCGCCGCGTGGCCTCATTCCGGCAATTCCGACTGCCGGGGAGTGCGGTCGCCATCAAAGAGCCACGCCGCGCGGCCATCGGGTTGTTAACCGAGATGTTGGGTGTTGAAGTTTTTGAGCGAACCGACTTGCTTCCTGTGAGATCCTTCACTGAGCCGGAGCGATCTTTGCTTCGCCAGATGCTTCTACAGGGTGTAAACTCACCCTTGACTTCCAGCGCCGGCCGTTTGTTCGATTCCGTTGCTTCCATCGTCGGAATCCGGCAAAAGGTCAGATTTGAAGGCCAGGCCGCGATGGAGTTGGAGTTTGCCATTGGAAACGAGGAGACGGAGGAAGCCTACCCGTTTCGTATTCTCGATTCCGATCCACTCCGGCATACTCCTGGTCGCGCCGGCCAGCTGGACGGGACCTTACCCTGGGTGATCGACTGGGCGCCTCTGGCCGAGACCATTCTTCAAGACGTGATGCATGTGCGAGTTTCCTCTATTGCCGCAAAATTCCACAACAGTCTGGCTGAAATGATTGTCGAAATAGCCCAGCGCTGTGGAGAGCCGCGCGTGGTATTGACGGGGGGATGTTTCCAAAACAAGTACCTCACGGAACGAACGGTTCGCCGCCTTGAAGCGAGCGGATTCCGGCCTTACTGGCATCAACGAGTTCCCCCCAATGATGGGGGGATCTCGCTCGGACAGATCGTCGCGGCGACGAGACTAATGCACAAGGAGCCCTGAGGATGTGCCTCGCCATTCCCGGAAAGATAGAATCCGTTGAAGGAGTTGATCCGGTCTTGCGCAGCGGCAAGGTAAATTTTGGGGGGATTCTCAAGACCGTTAATCTCGCTTATGTCCCCGAAGCCAAGATCGGGGATTACGTGATCGTTCATGTCGGATTTGCGATTAGTATCGTAGACGAAGAGGAAGCCCGGAAGGTGTTCGAGTATTTGAAAGAGATGGATGAACTGGAAGAACTGAAGGACCAATAATACTGTCTTTATACTAAAGCAGAGAGAGCCAAGGAGATCAAATGAATTCGATGCTAAGCACTGATGTCGAGCCAGTTGAAGGGCCCGTGAAAAGCAAGAGAGCCTTCGTGACCATGGACGGGAACGAGGCGGTTGCTTATGTGGCCTTCCGCCTTAATGAAGTTATCGCCATCTATCCGATTACTCCATCCTCCCCCATGGGCGAATGGTCCGATGAATGGGCCTCGGCGGGAAAACCGAATATTTGGGGCACCATCCCGCAAGTCGTGGAAATGCAAAGTGAGGGAGGGGCGTCAGGTGCCATCCACGGCGCGTTGCAATCCGGGTCCCTGGCGACGACCTTTACCTCTTCGCAAGGGCTGTTGTTGATGATCCCCAACATGTACAAGATCGCGGGTGAGCTTACCCCGACGGTGTTCCACGTGGCCGCGAGGTCGTTGGCGGCCCAGGGGCTTTCCATTTTTGGAGACCACAGTGATGTAATGGCCACCCGGGGCACCGGCTTTGCTTTGTTGTGTTCAGCCTCGGTCCAAGAGGCCATGGACTTTGCCGTCATCGCCCAGGCCGCTTCCCTGGAAGCCCGCGTTCCGTTCCTTCATTTTTTCGACGGCTTTCGGACTTCGCACGAAGTCTCCAAGGTCGAATTGCTCACCGAACAGGACCTGCGGGCCATGATCAACGAGGACCGGGTGTATGAACACCGGGCCCGCGCCCTCTCGCCGGACCACCCGGTTCTTCGTGGGACGGCCCAGAATCCGGACGTCTATTTTCAAGCCCGGGAAACGGTTAATCCGTATTACACCGCATGCCCCGATATCGTCCAGCAGGCCATGGACCGTTTCGCTTCGATTGTTGGACGGGCCTATCGTCTTTATGAATATCACGGATCTCCTCACGCGGAGCGCGTCATCGTGCTCATGGGGTCCGGCGCCGAAGCCGTGCACGAGATGGTCGACTACCTCAACTCGCATGGGGAGGAGGTCGGTGTCCTCAAAGTGCGACTGTATCGGCCTTTCGATCTGAACCGCTTCGTCGAGGCGTTACCCGCGACGACTGAGCGCATTGCCGTACTTGACCGGACCAAGGAGCCGGGCAGCATCGGCGAACCCCTCTATTTAGATTGTGTCAATGCCCTTCATGAAAGCATGGAGCAGGGCACCGGGGGCCTGAAAGCCTTTCCAAAGATTGTGGGCGGCCGGTACGGATTGTCGTCCAAAGAATTCACCCCTGCCATGGTCAGGTCGGTCTTCGACAATCTCAAGGAGACCCGCCCGAAGAATCACTTCACCATCGGCATTCATGACGACATTTCACACACCAGCCTTTCCTTTGATCCTGAATTTTCCATCGAGCCGGAGAGTGTGGTCCGTGCGCTCTTCTACGGTCTGGGATCGGACGGAACGGTGGGCGCCAATAAGAACTCCATCAAGATCATCGGTGAAAATACGGACAATTTTGCGCAGGGTTACTTCGTGTACGACTCCAAGAAGGCGGGTGCGGTCACCGTGTCCCACCTGCGGTTCGGTCCCAATCCGATCCGGTCCACCTACCTCGTAACGCAGGCCAATTTTGTGGGGTGCCACCAGCCCGTTTTTCTCGAGCGTTACGACATGCTGAAGGACATCGTCGAGGGGGGTACGTTTCTTCTGAATACCCCCTACGGCCCGGAAGAAGTCTGGAGTGAGCTTCCTCGTACTGTTCAGCAACAGATCATTCAGAAGAAATTAAAGTTCTATGTGATCGATGCCGTCAAGGTGGCCCATGAGAGCGGGATGGGAGGGCGCATCAATACCGTTATGCAAGTGTGCTTTTTTGCCATCTCAAAAGTCCTTCCCCGCGACGAGGCCCTGACCGCCATCATAGACTCTATTCAGAAGACCTATGGGAAGAAGGGTGATGAAATTGTCCAGATGAATCTGAAGGCCATTGACCGGGCACTCGCTCACCTGTTCGAGGTCCACGTTCCTCAACACGCAGAAAGTCAGATCCAGTTGCCGCCCCCAGTCCCCAAGGAAGCCCCGGAATTTGTCCAACAGGTCCTGGGAGAGATGATTGCGGGCCTTGGAGACGGTCTGCCGGTCAGCGCACTTCCCGCGGATGGCACCTATCCCACGGGGACCTCAAAGTGGGAGAAGCGGAACATCGCACTCGAAATCCCGGTATGGGACCCCGCCGTGTGCATTCAGTGTGGCAAATGCGCGATGGTCTGTCCCCACAGCGTCATTCGCATCAAGGCCTACGATCCGAAAATCCTTGAAGGCGCGCCGGCGACCTTTAAATCCAGCAACGCCGGGGACCGCGAGTGGAAGGATTTGAAATACACCATTCAAGTGGCCCCGGAAGACTGCACGGGATGCGCCATCTGTGTGGACGTCTGTCCGGCCAAAAACAAATCGGAAACACGGCTCAAAGCCATCAACATGGCGCCCCAGCCTCCCCTGCGGGTTCCGGAGCGCGAAAACTGGGAATTCTTTTTGAGAATTCCTGAAATGGATCGCCGCCATATCAAGGTCTCAAGCATCCGGCAGCAGCAGGTCCAGGAACCCCTGTTCGAGTTTTCAAGCGCCTGTGCGGGGTGCGGGGAAACCCCTTACCTCAAGTTGTTGACCCAGTTGTTTGGCGACCGCGCCCTGGTGGCCAACGCCACCGGCTGTTCCTCGATTTACGGCGGGAATCTGCCCACAACGCCCTGGACCAAGAATCTGGAAGGGCGCGGCCCCGCCTGGTCGAACTCGCTGTTTGAAGACAATGCCGAATTCGGGCTGGGCTTCCGGGTTTCCGTTGACAAGCAGAAGGAATTTGCGTCCGAACTGGTAAGGAAGCTGGCGGGGGTCATTGGAGACGACCTGGCCACGGCCATTCTGACAGCTCAGCAGAAGGACGAAGCGGATATCTACGAACAACGGGGACGGATTGAGATCCTGAAAGAAAAACTTGAGCGCCTTAGCTCCGACGACGCCCGGCGCTTGTTGTCGCTTGCCGACCTGCTGGTCAAGAAGAGTGTGTGGATTGTGGGTGGGGACGGATGGGCTTACGACATCGGTTTTGGGGGACTCGATCATGTTTTCGCAAGTGGCCGAAATGTCAATATCCTCGTCCTGGACACCGAAGTGTATTCCAACACGGGGGGACAAATGTCCAAGGCCACTCCGCGCGCTGCTGTGGCCAAGTTTGCAGCCGGGGGGAAGCCCGTTGCCAAGAAAGATCTGGGTCTCATTGCCATGACTTACGGCAGTGTCTACGTGGCCAGTGTGGCGATGGGCGCCAAGGATGAACACACCTTGAGGGCGTTTCTCGAAGCCGAGGCGTATGACGGCCCCTCCTTGATCATCGCTTACAGCCATTGCATCGCCCATGGCATCAACATGACGACCGCCATGCACGACCAGAAAGCCGCCGTCGATTCGGGACAGTGGCTGCTCTATCGCTATCACCCCGATCGCGCCAAGCAAGGCGAGAATCCCATGATCCTCGACTCTCGGCCTCCCAAAATCCCCTTGCAGGATTATCTGTACATGGAGAACAGATTCAAAATGCTGACCAAAATCAAACCCGACGAAGCCACCCGGTTGCTGAAGCGGGCCCAGGAGGACGTCCAGACACGCTGGCGTCTTTATGAGTACATGGCGGCGAGAAAGGCGGAAAACAAAGTTTAAAGTTCAAAGTTCAAGGTTCAAAGTTAAGAGCTTACTGACCTGAGATCCAATGTTTTTGGGCCAATTGGTTTGTTTTGAAAGCCGACTTTTTAGAGGCTCTGCAACGTGACAAAAATCGAGAGGTTTGAGGACATCGAGGCTTGGAAACGGGCAAGAGAGTTGGTGTCAGACATCTATCGCATTAACTCGACGGGTAAGTTCAATAGGGATTTCTCACTTCGCGACCAGATGCGAAGTGCCTGTATCTCAATTCTGTCCAATATTGCAGAGGGCTTTGAACGAGGTGGAAACAGGGAGTTCTTACAGTTCCTCGCTTTCGCAAAGGGATCCGCCGGGGAGCTCAGAGCGCAGCTATATATAGCAGTGGACCAACAATATATCGCTCCCGATGAATTTGACAAGATTGCAGGCAAGATCACCGAGGTCAGCCGAATGCTTTCCGGTTTGATGAAATACCTGCAATCGTCGGAATTGCAAGGGACCAAATATAAATCGGTCTCTGAGCCATAGAAGGAATTGCTTCTGCTGTGACCACTGATTCTGAAACTTGGAACTTTGAACTAGGCGGTCCGACTTTGAACTTTGAACTTGGAACTTTGAACTCTTAGAGGAAAAACCATGGACCTATCATCAACGTACCTTGGCTTAAAACTCCGCACTCCGCTCGTTCCCTCGGCTTCGCCGCTTTCACAGGAGATCGACAACATCAAACGAATGGAGGATGCAGGCGCATCGGCGGTTGTCCTCCATTCGCTTTTTGAGGAGCAGTTGAGACTGGAGCGTTATGAACTGCATCATCATCTCACCCAGGGAACCGAGAGCTTCGCTGAATCCCTCACGTACTTCCCGGAGCCCGAAGAATTCCATCTTGGTCCCGATGCGTATCTGGAGCACATCCGGAAGGCAAAGGAAGTTACTCGCATTCCCATCATTGCAAGCCTCAATGGGACCTCTGTCAGCGGTTGGACGGATTACGCCCGAAGGATCGAGGAGGCGGGGGCCGACGCCCTGGAATTGAACGTCTATTACATCCCCACGGATACGGATTTGAGCTCGGCTCAAGTCGAGCAGACCTATATCGATATCTTGAGGGCCGTCAAGCACGTCGTAAAAATCCCCGTGGCGTTCAAGCTGGGACCCTTCTTCAGCAATATGGCGAACATGGCCCGCCGCCTGGAGCAAGCCGGAGCCAACGGATTGGTACTTTTCAATCGATTTTATCAACCGGACATTGACCTTGAAGAACTCGAAGTGAGGCCGAACGTCCTTTTGAGTACACCGCAAGCGCTGCGATTGCCTATGCGTTGGATAGCAATTTTATACGGACGCCTGCAATTGAGCTTTGCTGCGACCAGTGGCGTTCATGGTGCCCAGGATGCCCTGAAGATGCTTATGGTCGGCGCCAGTGTGACGATGCTTTGCTCAGTTCTCTTCCGCGCGGGAATCGACCAGATCCGGACGATTGAGCAAGACATGCGTCAATGGATGGAAGACCACCAGTACGAATCGGTTCAACAGATGCAAGGGAGCATGAGCCAAAAGAATTGTGCCGATCCGGCCGCCTTCGAACGTGCGCAGTATATGCGCGCCATCAAGAGTTATGTGCCGGCCTGAGAGACCTGTCGGAATACGGATCCCGGTGACTTCACCCGAACTGTAGAGCCCCGGAAAGGGGATCGCTCGGGCCAGGAGAGGATGAACTCTCAATTCCCCGGTATATGGGGACGAGCCCGCCTGAGGGGGGATCATGAAATTCATCGATGAGTATCGTGATCGGAAGGCCGCGGGGCAATTCTCGAGGGCGATTGCCAGTACGGCGACGAAGCCCTGGACGCTGATGGAGGTTTGTGGGGGCCAAACCCACTCCATCGTGAAGTTCGGCGTGGATGAATTACTCCCGAAAGACGTCACCCTGGTGCATGGTCCCGGCTGTCCGGTCTGCGTCACACCGGTCGAACTGATCGAAAAAGCGATCGAGATCGCCTCTCGCCCTGAGGTGATTTTTTGCTCCTTCGGCGACATGCTGCGCGTGCCTGCCCATGTGGAAAGTGGTCAGGAAGCTCCCGTGGATCTTCTTTCAATCAAGGCAAAGGGAGGCGATGTCCGGATCGTTTATTCCCCGCTGGATGCGATCAAGATTGCCAGCGCTCACCCCTCAAAGCAAGTCGTGTTCTTTGCGGTGGGATTTGAAACCACCGCTCCCGCTAATGCCATGGCCGTCTTCCAGGCCTACCAGCAAGGCATCGGGAATTTTTCACTCCTCGTTTCACACGTGCTGGTGCCCCCCGCGATGGAGGCCATCCTGTCTTCTCCGGACAATCGGGTGCAGGGATTTCTTGCGGCCGGACATGTGTGCACGGTGATGGGGTATACCGAGTACGAGCCCATTGCCAAAAAATATCACGTGCCCATCGTGGTCACAGGCTTCGAGCCGGTGGACATCTTGCAGGGCATCTATCTCTGCATTAAGCAGTTGGAGGAGGGACGGGCAGAAGTGGAGAATCAATATGCCCGGTCCGTTCGTCGCGGAGGCAACCGCGCAGCGCAGCAGATCATTCACGAGGTGTTTCGAGTGGTGCCTCGCAAGTGGCGGGGCGTCGGTGAAATTCCTCAAAGCGGACTGGCTCTGCAGGAAAAATACGCTGAGTTTGACGCGGAACTTCGCTTTGGGGTCGCTCAACACACGACGGAAGAATCCACCGAATGTATCGCCGGCCTGGTTCTGCAAGGAATCAAGAAACCTCACGAATGCCCGGCCTTCGGCGCCCACTGCACACCCGAACGCCCTCTGGGGGCACCCATGGTCTCCTCGGAGGGCGCCTGCGCGGCGTATTATCGATATCGTCGGCTTTCTTGCAGGAACTGAGAACGAAGCCGGAAAACGAAAGTCAGAAGTCGGAGGTCGGAAGCCAGAGGCCAGAAGCCAGAGGCCGGAAGCCAGAAGCCAGAAGCCAGAGGCCAGAGGCCAGAGCTATAATTCTCATAGAGCTGGGAAAGAGTTGGAGAAGTGATTAGGTCCTATAAAGATCTCAAAGTCTATGAGCTTTCATATGCGATCGCAATGCAAGTGTTTAAGACCACAAAACAATTTCCTAAGGAAGAGCTCTACTCCCTGACCGACCAGGTGCGAAGGGCATCGCGCTCTGTGACCGCCAATATTGTAGAGGGTTGGTCAAAAAGACATTACCAGAGCGTGTTTAAACGGCATCATCTCGATGCGATGGGATCCTGTGACGAGACCAAGCTTTGGATTGATTTTGCTTATGATTGCAAATACCTCAATGAAGTAGATCACAAATCGATGAAAGATCAGCTCGAAGAATTGAGCAAGAAGCTGAACCGACTTTATGTGCGCTGGAAATCCTATGAGGAAGAACCGACTGAATAAGATTCCCTTTCAGATTGGTCTTCTCTCTTCTGGCTTCCGGCCTCTGACTTCTGGCTTCTGGATCAAAAAATATGAACTTTGACGATCAATCCTTCGCGCTCTCCTGTCCCATCCCCCTCTCCGACTACCCGACTGTTCTGCTGGCTCATGGAGGCGGGGGAAAGTTGATGCATCAGCTCATTGAAAAGATGTTTGTCAGGACTTTTGCAAATCCCCTTCTTGAATCGCGGCATGATGGGGCTGTCATTGAAATGGAGCAAGACGGAAAACGGGGAACTCCCCGCCTGGCATTTACGACCGATTCTTACGTCGTGCATCCGCTTTTCTTTCCGGGCGGAGACATCGCCACACTGGCAGTCAATGGCACCGTTAACGATCTCGCGATGTGTGGCGCCCGCCCGTTGTACCTGAGTGCGGGTTTCATTCTTGAAGAGGGCCTCCCCATGGAGACCCTGTGGCGGGTCGTCCGCTCCATGCGGGAGGCAGCTGATCTGGCCGATGTACTAGTGGTGACGGGGGATACCAAGGTGGTCGATCGAGGCAAGGGGGACGGTATTTTCATCAATACGGCCGGGATCGGAAGGATCGAGCACAAACGATCAATCAGCCCGGCCAGCATTCAACCGGGCGATGTGCTTCTCCTTAATGGAGACCTGGGGCGACATGGAATTGCGATTATGGCGGTTCGCGAAGGACTGGAATTTGAGTCCGCTATTGAAAGCGATTGTGCTCCCCTCGCGCGCCTGGTTCTGGCGCTGCTCGACGCGGGAATTGAGGTGCACTGCATGCGGGATCTGACGCGCGGAGGTCTTGCCAGCGCCCTCGTGGAAATTTCAGAAGCCGGCGGCCTCAACATCCAGATCGATGAGAATGCCATCCCGGTTCGAGAAGACGTTCAGGGGGCTTGCGAGATTCTCGGGTTCGACCCACTTTACGTCGCCAACGAAGGGAGATTTGTCGCCTTCGTCGCACCCTCCGATGCCGACCGAGCCCTGACGCTCCTCCGTTCCCATCCCTCCGGCGAGGGAGCATGCTTTATCGGAGAGGTTGCGGCGACGAATGGTCTGTCCCATGGTGGCCTCGTGACCATGAAAAGTAAGATTGGGGTTCTTCGTATTGTCGATATGATGAGCGGAGAGCAGCTGCCGAGAATCTGTTGATCTTCAAAGTGAACAACGAGTGCCATCGCCACGAGCATCGCCCTTGAAACATTCCGCGCCATCTTTCAATGGATAACAAATTTCTCCCTTAATCCGACATGAATTGTGAGGAGACTTAAATCCGTCCAGGAGCCGGACCACTGGCAAGCGGATTCCGGAGGACAACTCAAGAAATTCGACGGCCGGGGCCCCAATGGATACGCGGGAATTGCCTGGGCGATCGGCGGGAAACATGACCGGGCTTGGGGACCCGAGCGGCCTGTTTATGGAAAGGTCCGGTACATGTCTTATGAAAGTACTTCACGCAAGTTCGACAGCCGGCGATATATTGCCAACATCATGAAGTTGGAGCAACGAGGATCCGGTGGTCTTTATTGAGGGGCATCGAGAATCAACCAGGCACTTTAAGGGCTTTGGAATCGCCGTAGAACTTATGAATTGGGGGGTCTACCGCAGGACCAGTGGGTTTAAAAACAAAAAGGATACCCAACTCGGTTGCCCTATGCGCTGAGTATCCAAAGGAGGCTTTATGTTATGTATTGAACTTATTATATCAAAACCGGACTTAATGCAAGTACGAAAAGTTACATTCAACGTAAATTTTTGTATCCCTCGTTCTTGGGGGTCTTAACCCTCGGAATGTTCATTGGCCTATATGAGTTGCAAAGACCAACCGACGGTTGAGCATGGTCCAAACCTCTTAACTTCGAACCAGATCGGGCCATGGACCTGAATTGACCTCCTCAAGGCTTCTCATTCAGGCCTTGACAGTGACACGTTGCTGGCTATGATCTCCCTGTTTAATCTCGGTATGGCTTTATGTTCAGGACCTCCACACTATGCACCAAACGATTGATAACAAAAGACCTGTTGTTCTAACGATTGCCGGGTTCGACCCCAGCGGCGGGGCCGGAATAGCCGCCGATTTAAAGACCTTTGCCGCCTGTGGCACTTATGGCATTGCTGCCATTACGGCCCTCACGATCCAGAATACCGTTGAGGTCCGCCAGATTGTCCCCATCGAGCCCCAGATCTTGATCCGGCAGATTGAGTGTGTGGTCAGCGATGTTCTCCCAAGTGCAGTAAAGGTCGGCATGGTGGGCACAAAAGAAAATGTGGAGGCATTAATCAAATACCTGAGCTCAA
>JBAVHJ010000261.1:0-5168 GCA_049685715.1 Terriglobia bacterium
CCAGCGCCACCCTGCGCGCTGAGTGGGATGGTCATAAGCGTCTTTTCTGGGAAAAGGTTAGATCCGTTTTCCCATTCTCTTAACTTAGCGCCATTCGGGCCTGATCTCAACAATCAACGGATCAACCTGTTGAATTTTGCACTTTCGGTCAATTACCTGACCTCTATGCGCCTCTCACGGAGAAGGACTGAGGCCGGACATTTCAAAGCGGATTCACGAGGCAACCTGGCGCCTTGTATAGGGGACTTCTGTTATAATCCAGTCTCTCCCCCACTACACAAGCCCCCTCAAGTTGGATCCGCCGGCCCGCGACGAATGCGTCGTCCGACCGTGCAGACGGGGGAATTGGTCATGAGCGAACACGACAAGCAAAGCGCCGGTTTGATCGAACCGCATGGCGGATACCGCGAGCTGAAGTCCTATCAAAACGCCGAAATCGTCTACGATGCCACCCTGGCCTTCTGCAACCGCTTCATTGACCGGCGCTCGCGCACCCACGACCAGATGGTTCAAGCGGCGCGAAGCGGCAAACAAAACATCGCTGAAGGCAGCATGGCATCCGGCACCTCACGCAAGACGGAACTCAAGCTGGTCGGCGTGGCGCAGGCCAGTCTCGAAGAACTACTGCTGGATTTCGAGGACTTTCTGCGACAACGCGGATTCCCGCAGTGGGCCAAAGACCTCCCCCAGGCTCAAGCGGCCCGCAAGCTTGCTTATTTGCCCAATAGGTCCTATACGACTTATCGGTCCTATATCGAAGATTCTTCTCCCGAGGTTGCAGCGAACACCCTGATTTGCCTGATTCACCAGGCGAATTACCTGCTGGACCAACAACTGCGGCAATTGGAGGAGCGATTCTTGAAGGAGGGCGGCTTCACGGAACGGCTGTACAAAAAACGCCGTGAAACCAGAAGATATTGAATCACACGTTGACCGGGAAGAACTCTATTGGGGCCATACGTTGCTAGTGGCCATTTGCCGAATCCAGGCGAGTAGGACGGGGTGACATATACTCCGATCTATCAGGGTGTGTGGTGAAGTGTCGGTTTGCTCTTTAACCTCATGACGAGTCGTCTCTCGCAGAAGCCCACCCGCCGCGGCCGGCCAACAGCGCATGTGTGCGCCACCCCGCCGAACAAGGATGATTGGGTGAGATCGCTCTCTGTGCCACGGATTTCTCAATTGTCGACTGGCGCAGCCTGCCCCCTCTTGTTATCCATCATTTTTCCTTGCTGGCTATCCTGTCAGCCGATTTCGCAACGGTCATTGGTGAGCCGTTGTCACTATAGAAATTGATGGAGGCGTTTGAACCTCCATTGAACAGAATGAACTGTGTCCGGTATCCTCCGCCATCCGCGATCTGCGGAAACACTAGTGGAACGCCAAGCGGCGGGCTCGCACTGACCACCGGAAAGGTGGTGAGGAGAAAATCGTTTCGCGAATTCGTAAGCGATCGCAGGGTCAAAGCGGCAAAAGGTGCTGGGGGCCAGGAGTAGAAGTACAGGATCCCCGTAAAATTATCCGGGAGTCCTGAAATGATCTCTTCCACAAACCTTGCGACATGCCCATTCGCTTCAACAACGATGGAGGTCGGGCTGTTGCCGACCGGCGTATTGCCATCGGTCTGGAATGCCCATAAGTTGATCGTCATTTCCGAGTTGGCAGGATTTGCGATTGCCAATCCCGTGTTATGGCCCCCCGATTTATCGATATAAATACGGGCATGGTCCTCTGTGGGAGCCGAAGGAATCCCTGATTCGGTCACCATAACGCCGTTCTGGGTGAAACTAAAGACGCCCGCCCCTACTGGAGCAAAATTGCCGGGGTCAGGCGTCAGTTTTACCCATCCCGCATTGACCCTCTGGGGAGACCCGTCTGCTTGGAAGACAAGAACACCGTTGGGCTGGATGCTATAAGGAAAAGAAGAGTTCAGAGTGCCCCCAACTGGAGTGGCCATCAGCGGTAACCCTCGGTCGTCGAGAATTTGAAGCGTGCCCTTTTCCACGGTGCTTGAGGTGTTCAACAGGACCAGCTTCGTCCTGTACCCGCCCCCATCCACAAAATGAGGGAAGAAAAGCATGTCGGTCATTGGTGTGCGCGATACATCAGCAACGGGTGTGCTGGTGATCAAGGTCTCCCCGCGCTGGTTGGAAGTCAATCGCAAGCCCAGTACAGCGAGTGGCTGATCACTCATAATGTCCAGCGATCCATTTTGCGTGGCAGCCGCGAAGTCTGGGGGCAGGACAAAACCAGGAGCCAAGTCTCCCAGTTGGTCTATGAACAGTGCGCGATGTGCATTTACAGGCAACGTACCCATTCCGGAGGCCAAGAGTTCCCCCTTGATGTTTCGCAGAGCGTAATAAATACTCGCTGCGCGATCTCCCCGATTCACCATGGCAAAACCAGTATCGATGCTTAACCCTCCTTCATTTCCCGGCCCAGGTTGCTGCGCAGTATTCGTGCGGTAGTCAATGAAGATTCGTGCAGCCGTCGTCGTGGGCAAAGCGGGGACACCCACTTCGCTCACCACAACTCCATTTTGACTCAAACTGAAAACCGCGATCCCGCTGAATGCAGACCAAATGTCTGCATTCACCACGGCATAGCCAGCATGGACTTGGTCACCGCTTCCCCGAGTTGACCCGCTCGCGACTCCAGCATTGGGCACCGAAAGGTTTAGGGATGAATTGGCTATCGAGGAACAGCGATTGAGGAAGATCGCCGGTCCCATTGCCAAATCCGCTTTCCCATCGCTGTCGAAATCGGCAACGGCGACAGACTGGGAACCATAAAATGCACGAGAATTTACCGGCGGTTGAAAACTCCCGTCGCCCTTACCCAACAAAACCGAGAAGACCTCCGCTGAGCCGATTGCGATCAAGTCGAGCTTGCCGTCCGAGTTGAAATCGCCAGTTGCCAGAGTCAAGGGAATCGAGCCTACGGAAGAATTTAGCGGAGCTTGAAAAGTCCCATCGGCCTTGCCCAGCAAGATCGACACCGTGTTTGAGGTTCCTCCGGCCACGGCCAGGTCGAGCTTGCCGTCACCATTGAAATCTGCCGCCAAGAGAAAGCTCGGGAGTGAATCCGTGTCATACCTTACTGGGGATTGGAAGGTCCCGTCCCCTCTCCCCAAGAGCACACTGACAGTGTTGGAACCAACAGTCAGCAAGGCGAGATCTGCCCTGCCGTCTCCATTGAAGTCTCCCACGGCCATTGATAACGGCTGCGAATCCAATGGAAAGTTGATGGCAGACCGGAAGGTGCCGTCGCCGTTCCCAAAAAGAACAGATACATCCTTTGACCTGACATTCGCCGCCACCAGATCAATAAAACCATCGCCGTTGACGTCTGCCGCCGCAATGGAGAACGGGCCATTTCCCGCCGTGTAAATCACGGCGGATTGAAACGTGCCGTCGCCGTTTCCCAGAAGGACGGAAAGATTGCCTGGAGTTGGAAAATGAGTAAGGCCGCCACCATTGTTGGCGACCGCCATGTCCGGTTTGCCATCCACATTGAAGTCCGCAATGGTAATCGTCTGAGGACCGGGGCCCGTCACGTAACTGACCGGGGCCTGGAAGGTCCCATCACCATTCCCCGAGAGAACGGAAACACCGCCGAAGTTATTGGTCATGACCAGATCGACTTTACCATCCCCATTGAAATCTGCTTTTGTCACGAAGGATGTAGAGAAGATGTCGGCATAGTTCCGCGCCGCACTGAAGGTCCCATCACCCTTTCCGAGAAGAATCGAGATGTCATCGGAACTTGAATTGGCGACGACAATATCCTGCAGACCATCCCCATTAACGTCGCCGAAAGCAAGAGCAGTGGGAGCGTACCCGGCCACAAAATTACCGAGAAGGTGGAACGTTCCATCACCATTTCCCAACAACACCGAAACCGTGTTCGCGTTTACCACGGCCAAGTCGGCTTTCCGGTCCCCATTCATATCTCCGACGGCCACAAAATGAGACTGTGAACCGCCTGTCTCAAACTTGCCTCGAATTTGAAAGCTGCCATCCCCATTTCCAATCAGTATCGCGATTGCTCCGGATGGGTCCACCAGGGCCAAATCCAATTTGCCGTCCGCATTGAAATCGCCGGGGGCAAGGTCAGTGAAACCGATACCGAGCTTGTAACTCACGGAGGGCAGAAAAGTGCCATCTCCTTTTCCAAAGAGAATTATCAATCCACTCGCGTCACCGCTGGCGATGGCAATGTCAGGCTTGCCATCCCCATTGAAGTCTGCGGCCACGAGGGCGGTGGGATTCGTCCCCGCAAGATAACTACCGGGGGTTTGAAATGTCCCATCACCCCGTCCCAGCAAGATTAGCACCCCACCGGGATCGGACATGAAAGTGCCGTTGTCCACCACCGCGAGGTCAAGCTTCCCATCTCCATTGAAATCGGCGACAGATACTGACCAGGGATGAGAGCCGGCGCTGTAATTGACCGCGGGTTGAAATCCGCCTTTGCCGTTTCCCAGAAGAATCGACACACTGCCGGTGACGGAACCCGATCCGGCCCCTCCGGATGCAATACCCGCGTTGGCGATCGCCAGGTCAGCGATGCCATCCCCATTGAAATCTTCAATGACAATGAAGCGAGGTCCTGTCCCCACTCCAAAATTCACCGGTGTTTGAAAGGTCCCGTCGCCGACTCCAATGAGAACAGACACGTCGTTTGAGAGCTTGTTTGCGACCGCGAGATCGGCCTTACCGTCCCGGTTGAAGTCTGCCACGGCCACGGAGTAGGGTGATGTTCCAGCACCAAAGGTCGGCGCGAACAAGAAACCCGTCTGGGAACAACTCTCGGCAGCAATCAGAATTCCGATGTCCCTTGTATTCCAGGCCGCGGCCACAAGGATCAGGAAGAGGAGATGTAGGAAGAAAGGAATGCAGCGATCCCGCCTAAAATTGATAAACATAGGCCATCCCTCCGATGAAGTACTTCTTAGCCTGTTTCCTTACTTGTGAAAATGAAAAGCTTTGGTAGCCCCGCCTGTCCGCCAATGTTACTGGGCGGATTTGCCCGGCGGGGGATTTTCCATGATTCTGACCATTTCTGCTGGGTTCGGCCATTCTGCGACCAAATGCCCCCGCCACAAGAACGGTGGCGGGGCTACCAGATCGTCACAGGAACTAAAGAAGAGATGGAGAAAATGAGAA
>JBAVHJ010000262.1:0-2267 GCA_049685715.1 Terriglobia bacterium
ACATTGCGTCACACATTTATGTATGATATAAACGACTCCATGGACAACCCCTTCCAATTTGGTCGTGAGCTGGGAGCCGACGAACTGGTCGACCGGGAGGCAGAGATTGCCGACGTCATCCGCACCCTTCGAAAGGGCGAAAAGCTCTTCCTGATTGGTCCCCGGCGTTATGGGAAGACCTCGATCTTGAAGGCCGCAGGCGATCGTGCGGCTCAGCAGGGGACCATGGTCTTCCGCTACAACGCCGAGGGATACCCGACCCTCGATCTCCTGGTGGGCGCCCTCATCGCCGATGCGGCGAAGAGCCAGCCGGGGGGAATCGAGCGGGTGGGAGAGCGGATCAAGAAGTTTTTCTCCCGGCTTCGTCCCGAATTGACTTTCAGTGTTACGGAATCGTCCTGGAAGGTCGCCCTGGGCGCCGCGGTCTCAGAGACGGGCGCGGCCCGCGTGGGCCTGCTGATTGACGCCCTGGCCGCGCTCGAGAAAATGGCGGCCGATCTGGCCCCGAAGCGGCGCACGGGCCTTGTCCTTGACGAATTTCAAAAGATCATCGAGTTGGGTGGCGAGTCAGCCGAAGGACAGATTCGGGCCGCCATCCAGCAACACCGGCATGTCGGCTACGTGTTTGCCGGCTCCAAGACGCGGATGTTGACCGACATGACCGCCGAGGCCTCGCGCCCGTTCTATCGGCTGGGTTCGGTGCGATTCCTCGGCCCGGTCCCACGCGCCGAGTTTGCGACCTTTCTCAAGACCCGGTTTTCACGGGGAGGTTTTCGGATTGAGGAGTCCGCCGCCGGGCACAAGGACAGCGATCCTGTGGCCCTCATCCTGGATCTGGCCGAAGAGGTTCCCTACAACGTCCAGTTGCTGGCCCATGCCTGTTGGGAGCAATTGACCGGCGCCCCGGCGCCGCGCAGTGGCAAACGGACCCTCGATGCCGTCCTGGTGCATAGCTCGCTGGAGCGTGTGGTGCGGCAGTATGATCCCTTCTACACCCAGCTTTGGAATCAGCTCACGTCCATCCAGCAAAGGATGCTCATTGCGGTCATGCAGGAGGGTGGCGTCAATCTGCAATCGATGAAAGTCGTGCGGACGGTGGGCAAGGGCGCCTCCACGTTGCGCCGCTCCCTCGATGCCTTGCTCGCCCGCGACATCCTGCGGGAAGAAGAATCCCTTGCAAGCCTGCGCTTCCGTTTTGAAGACCCGTTTTTTGCCGCTTGGATCCGACACTTTGCTCCCCACCTTTGAATGGGCTTTCGGAGTGCGGAACCCTGATTCCGCTTTCTCTCATTCCACGGCCAATGCAGCACCAGCTTGCCTTCCATGCCCTCCCACAGCGGCTCTGGGGAGCCGCACTCCAAGGTCTGTCGGAGCGCGGAACTTTGGCTCCGCTTTCCACCATCCAGATCGCATCGCCGCTCTGCCTTCTCTTCCACGCCCTCACACAGCGGTCCGGGGCGGGCCGCACTCCAAAGTCCTTCGGAGTGCAGAACTCCCGTTCCGCTTTCCGGTGTTCCACAGTTATTATCGCTCTGCCATGCTTTCCGCGCGCATAAAGCGGTCCGCGGCGGGCCGCACTCCAAGGATTTACTCCTCCCATACTGGCTGAAAGTCATCTTGTATCTTCAAGCGATCATACTTAAACGAGGCCACAGTTTTTTGAAATGCCTGTCGCTGCGTGCGCTCAAACCAACCCGCCGAACAAAAGGGATACTGGCTTGCCACTTCCACGAGCCCATGATGCACCGGGTTATTCATGACATAATTCAGCCGGGCCATATAACTCTTCTGAAAGGTCAGGCACGTATCCCAGTATTGATACCACACCCTTCTGCCATCCTCACTGTCCAGGCGATTTAATTGCCGGGAGGCCTCTGCATGAAAATGCTGGATCAGTCGGTCGATGGGAGAGTCAGCTTCGGGCGATTTGGCAATAAAGTGATAATGGTTGGAAAACACCGCCCACGCCTGCAACTCCCATCTTCTCTGACGGAGGATGTCAAACAGGATGTTCTCTAGGAGGTTCAAACGTATCGAGTCCTTGTACCAATCTAATTTGTAGAGTGTTGCACCCGTGACCATGTAGAAGGTGTTCGGTAGGAAGAGATGTGCGGGAGCGTGAGGCCATTGCTTCACCTGGGCTTCCATAGGATTCCTCGATTTTGGAGGGGGGATTGTTCTTGGGGGGAGTGCGGGACTCCGAGTCCCGCTCTTTGCAGTTTGAATTATATCTCGTCTCCACCCGTGTCGCTATCCCAAAGTCTTTC
>JBAVHJ010000263.1:0-1813 GCA_049685715.1 Terriglobia bacterium
TGCGCATCACTCACACTACGGAAGAGGGAACTACGCGCATCACAACCAGGGTCATATCATCATGCTGCTGAGCACCGGCGGCGAATTTCTCCGCATTGCAAATGATCCGATCAACGATCTCCTTGGCGTGCAGCGCATCACAACTCAGCACCGTTTCGACGAGTGCCTCCTCGCCCCACTCCGCCTCGTCCGGATTCATGCTCTCTGTGATGCCGTCGGTGAAGGTGACGAGCAGGTCACCCGGCTCGAGGGTCAAGGCCGCCTGCTGAAAAGAAAACTGTCCCAACAACCCGATGACGGGGCCACCCACCTCGAGGCGCTCGATCTGAGGTCCGCCCTGCGTCTTCCGGAACAGCATGGGGGGATTATGTCCTGCGTTGACATAGCTGAATCGTCGCGTGGCAGGATCATACTCTGCCAGGAAAAATGTCACATATCGACTGGAAGACGAGGACTGATAGATCAACTTGTTGATGCGAGTGACAATACCCGCCAGATCTTCGGGCGTCGTCATCGCCTGACTCCGCAGGCAGGCCTGCAGGTTTGCCATTACCAGCGCCGCTGAAATGCCTTTCCCGGAGACGTCACCGATGGCGAGGGCCAGCCTCCCACCGGGTAGGTCAATGAAGTCATAGTAGTCCCCACCCACGCCCAGAGCAGGCCGGCAAATTCCCGCGTAGTCGAGTCCCTGAATTGGGGGAAGCTCCTGGGGTAGCAAGCGCTCCTGCACTTCTCGGGCAATCTCCAGTTCACGGTTTAATCTTTCGCGCTGCGCCACCTCGTCGGCAATGGCGGCGGTCAATCGCGCATTTTCCAGCGCCAGCGCCGTTTGCGAAGCGACCGAATTGAGCAACCGCAGGTCGCTGCCCGAATAAGCCTCTTCGGACTTCTTCTGGCTCAGGCTGATAAAGCCCAGCAGTCGATCCTTGACGACGAGTGGCAGTAACAACTCGGCCTGAAGTTGTTCAAGGCTCTGGCGCTCTTCCGCGCTCACCTGGGGGGAAGTCCGGACCCAGCTTTGTGGATCGCTTGCATAAACGCGCGCGGGAGCTTTGCCTTGCCGTAAATGCTGAACGGTCCCTCCTTCCGGAAAAGCGACATCCAAGGCCCCTTCGTAACCAAGGGCGTAGGCCGGCCGGTAGCGACCGAGGCCCTCGAGCATTACGGCAATTCGCGGCACGTGAAGGGATGATGCAATCCTGCTTGCCACGGTCTCGATCAAAGGTCGCATCTCCACCATGGTTCGCACCTTTTCACTCAAGTCGGCGAGGAGAAGTTCCGCGTTAAATGCTTCCCGGAAGAATCGGCGATCAATCCATGCGGCAACGCGCTGCATAACGCTCCGGAGGCTTAAAATGATGACCACTCCCAAGGCTATGAGCGCAAAAGTTTGCGGTAAAGGAGTGCGGTGAGAGGCGACCACATAAGAAATCGTCACGACTAGCCCTGCCGTGAGTGCACCTTGAAGAATCGTCACTCCACCGCGCGCAAAGGCGTATTGCACCCCTTGGCGAATGACGACCCGCACATCCATGGCCTTATGGATCACAATAAGGTAAGCCAGAGTCAGTGGAAATAACAAAGTCAGCAGCAGGCAGGGAAGTTCTACCCATGCGGGAAAGTCATCGAGGTTCCTGCCGGTTCTGGTGCCGATGATGATCAGTGATATCGTCGGAACGAGCGCGAGAAAGGTCCCCACATACAAAAGTCTCAGGCGCCGTTTGGCATCCGGTGTGGGTTCCAAAAAATACTTGATGATGATTGCTGCGAAGAAAAGGACGATGGAGGTAAGGGGGAGCACAACGAAGAACCT
>JBAVHJ010000264.1:0-8347 GCA_049685715.1 Terriglobia bacterium
CTGCCACACAACCCACCCAGAGCAGAATGCTTTTGCGAATTTCTGGGGGGATTTCGCCTCGCGTCACGACATCGGAGACGGCAAACCTTCCTCCCGGTTTCAGGACACGGAAGGCCTCTCGAAGCACCCGGTCTTTATCGGCCGAAAGATTGATCACGCAGTTTGAGATGATGACATCGACGGAATTGTCGGGCAGGGGGATGTTCTCGATTTCCCCTTTGAGAAACTCCACGTTAGCGACCCCGGCTTTCCGCTTGTTTTCGTTCGCCAGCGCCAGCATTTCATCGGTCATGTCCAACCCGTAGGCCTTCCCCAGGGGGCCAACGCGTTTCGCCGACAGGAAGACATCGATTCCCCCTCCTGATCCCAAATCGAGCACCGTCTCGCCCGGATTCAGTTCGGCCAGGGCCGTTGGGTTGCCACAACCGAGGGAAGCTAGAACCGCCGTTTCGGGTACCTCGCTCGTTTGAGTCTGATTGTAAAGTTTGCCCGTGATGGCGTCAGCACAAAGCGGTTCGGTCGTCGGCGCACAACATGAGCTCCTGCCGGCAGCGACAACCTTCAGAGCCGCCTGTCCATACTTCTCTTTCACGACTTCCTTAATATCAATATCAGGGGTATCCATGGATTCTCCTATTTGCAAAGTTGAAAGATTTGTTCAGGGTTGATGGCCTTGGTTCGGGTACAGCATTCGGCGTAGAGAAAGGTCAGGAGCTCCCTCAGGGCTTCGGCATTTGCCCGGCAGCGCAGGAATGTACCTTCCCGGGTCACTTGCACCAGGCCCTCGTGTTTCAATTTTTCCAAATGATGCGATAGGTTCGAGGGTGAAATCCCCAAGTCCTCCTGAATCTCGCCCACCACCATGCCATCCGGATGCGCTGCCAACAGAAGTCTTACAATCCGGAGTCGCGATTCCGTTCCAATGGCCGCCAGCATGTCAGCATATCGAATGATGTCTTCTGAAGAGGCGCCAGCTCGTTGTTTGTTCATATTTCAATAATACTTAAACTATTGAACGTGTCAAGAAAAAAAATGCGCGTCACAAACAATTACAAATAAGAGCATGGGCAGAACAACGATTAAGCTCGGGATTAGATTGCTTTCCTGGTTTCTGAGGCTTGCGGCGTGGATGGATTTCTCAGGCCTCCTAAATCCATGGGATCATGGTCAATGCAACCGTTGTAACCGTAGACGTACGGGGTGCGTCATGGTAAAGTCTGAACCTTCAAATAACTAAAGGTGCTTATATGTCCAGCAGTGGTCCCATTGGGGGAAGCGATTCGGCAACGTCAACTGGCCTGAACCAAGCTGTGTTGCCGGCACGTTCACGCCCGCGGTACTGGTTGTGGCTCCTGATCCTAATCCTTTTAGTTGGAGTGGCATGGGGCGGTTACAGGTTCAAAGCTCGTTCCCAGGAGCCGACGACGACCCGTTCGAACCCTGGGGTAGGGCGTGCCATTCCTGTCGCGGTGGCCCTCGTGGAAAGCCGGGATGTGCCGGTGTATATGGAAGGTCTGGGGTCAGCCAGTGCCTTCAACACCGTCACCGTGAAGAGCCGCGTGGATGGCCAACTGGTTGAGGTGGCATTCCGCGAAGGGCAATCTGTTCATGCCGGAGAATTTCTGGCGCAAATCGACCCTCGCCCCTACCAGGTGGCCCTGGACCAGATGCAAGGCCAACTAGCAAAGGATCAGGCTCAGTTGGATGGGGCGCGTCTCGATTACGCGAGATATCAAAAATTATCGCAGGAAGGTGTTACCCCGCGGCAACAATTCGACACACAAAGCGCCCTGGTGAATCAGCTCGAAGGCGCCGTTCGGGCGGATCAAGCCCAGATCAACAATCAAAAGCTCAATTTGACTTACTGCCGAATCACAGCGCCGCTGAGTGGCCGGATCGGTCTGCGACTGGTCGATCAGGGCAACATCGTTCACGCGAATGATCCGAACGGCTTGGTGGTCATTACCCAACTCCAGCCGATCGCCGTCATCTTCACCCTGCCGCAAGATCAGCTCCCCGTTGTGTACAAGAAGCTTCGCGATGACATAAAGCTCTCGGTCGACGCCTACGACCGCGACAACACCACCAAGATTGCCAGCGGAACGCTCCTCACCATCGACAATCAAATCGACACCACTACCGGCACCTACAAGCTGAAGGCTGTCTTCGACAATCAGGATAATGCCCTTTTTCCAAACCAGTTTGTCAACGTTCACATGCTGGTGGATACACGCCGCGGCCTCACTGTGGTTCCCGCCCCGGCCATTCAGCGCGGACCCCAAGGGACGTATGTTTATGTGGTTGTGGGAGGAAACTCTGTGAAAATCCGTCCCGTGACGATCGCCCTGACATCGGGGAGTTTTGTGGGCATTGGTGCGGGCCTACAGCCCGGCGAAACCGTCGTAGTTGACGGTCAGGATAAACTGCAGGACGGCAGCAAGGTTGATTCCCGCACACCGACCGGTAGGACGTCGGGTGAAGGTGGGCTGCCGAGCGGTTCTCCGGGAGGTCAAGGACGCGGCGCATCGAAGGGCGGCGGGGGACAGCCGCGATGAGTCCATCCAGGCCATTTATTCTGCGGCCCGTGGCTACGAGCCTGTTGATGGTGGGAATATTGTTGGCAGGCTTTGTGGCTTACAAGCAACTACCGGTTTCGGCGTTGCCCCAGGTGGACTACCCCACGATCCAGGTGGTGACGTTCTATCCTGGTGCCAGCCCCGACGTCATGGCGTCCTCGGTGACCTCGCCCCTGGAACGGCAGTTCGGGCAGACGCCCGGCCTGAACCAGATGACCTCCACGAGCTCCTTCGGGAGCTCGATCATCACCCTGCAGTTTGTGCTCGACCTCAACATCGACGTTGCCGAGCAGGAGGTGCAGGCCGCCATCAATGCGGCTTCTCAGCTCTTGCCCCGCGATCTCCCCAACCCGCCGATCTACAGTAAGATCAATCCCGCCGATGCGCCGATCCTCACGCTGGCGCTTACCTCCGATTCACTGCCGCTCTCTAAGGTGGAGGACCTCGCCGATACCACGCTGGCACAAAAAATTTCGCAGCTGCCCGGCGTTGGATTGGTCAGCATCAGCGGCGGACAACGCCCGGCGGTGCGAATCAAGGCGAACCCGACGGCCCTGGCGTCCTACGGCCTGAGCCTTGAGGATCTGCGTGTATCGCTGGGGCAGGCAAATGTCGATCAGGCCAAGGGCAATTTTGACGGTCCCCAACAGGCTTACACGATTGGGGCGAACGACCAGCTCACTTCGGGCAACGACTACCGCCCGCTGATCATCGCCTATCACAACGGCGCGCCGGTCCGATTGAGCGATGTGGCCTCAGTCATTGATGGGACTGAGAATGTGAATCAGGCTGCCTGGGCCAACGATAATCCAGCCGTTATACTGAACATCCAGCGGCAGCCGGGCGCAAACATCATCGGCGTGGTCGACCGTGTTAAAAAACTCCTGCCCGTTTTGCAGGCGTCTCTCCCAGCCTCTGTCAAGGTCACTCCCCTTACCGACCGCACGACCACCATCCGGGCCTCAGTCGCCGATGTTCAGTTCTCGCTGATGCTAACCGTGGCCCTGGTCGTCATGGTCATCTTCTTGTTCTTGCGGAGTGTTTCGGCGACGGTGATCCCCAGTATCGCCGTCCCGCTCTCGATTGTGGGCACGTTCGGGGTGATGTACCTGCTCGGCTACAGCCTGAACAACCTCACCCTGATGGCGCTGACGATCTCCACCGGCTTTGTGGTTGACGACGCCATCGTGATGATCGAAAACATCAGCCGTTTTATCGAGGCGGGAGAATCGCCCCTTCAGGCGGCGCTCAAAGGTGCGGAGCAGATTGGGTTCACCATTGTTTCGCTGACGGTCTCCCTGATTGCCGTGTTGATCCCGTTGCTCTTCATGGGTGACATCGTGGGCCGGCTGTTTCGAGAGTTTGCCGTGACGCTGGCCGTGACCATTCTCGTGTCGGCGGTGGTGTCATTGACGCTCACCCCGATGATGTGCGCCAAGCTGCTCAAGAACGAGGAAAAGAACAAGCAAAGCTGGTTCTACCGTAAATCGGAAAGATGGTTTGAGGCGGTCATCGCCTTTTACGGTCGCACGCTGCAGTTTGTCCTACGCTATCGGGGGACGACATTGCTGATCACGGCCGCCACGCTGGTGGCGACGATCCTGCTGTACATCTTTGTCCCGAAGGGTTTTTTCCCGGTACAGGACACAGGGGTTATTCTCGGTGTCTCGGATGCACCGCAGAATGTGTCTTTCACGGCGATGGCACACCGGCAGGAGGCATTGGCACAAGTCATCCTGAAGGATCCCGCTGTGGAGAGCCTTTCGTCCTTCATCGGAATTGATGGGACCAATACCACCATCAACAGCGGCCGCATTCAAATCAACCTGAAGCCGCTCGAGGTGCGGCGCATTTCCGCCTCCGACGTCATCCGTCGCCTCCAGCCCTCCCTCCAGAAAGTGGACGGGATTACACTGTTCATGCAGCCGGTGCAAGATCTCACCGTAGAAGATCGGGTCAGCCGCACGCAGTTTCAGTACAGCCTCGAGGATGTCGATCCCAAGGAGCTGGCTTATTGGACGCCGCGGATGATCGACAAAATGCAGAAAATTCCTGACCTGCGCGATGTCGCCAGCGACCAGCAGGACCTGGGCTTGCTTGCCACCCTGGAGATCGACCGGGACACCGCCTCGCGCCTGGGCGTCCTTCCGCAGACCATCGATGACACGCTCTATGATGCCTTTGGACAACGTCAGGTTTCCACGATCTTTACGCAGCTCAATCAGTACCACGTGGTGCTGGAGGTCTCCCCCGAGTTTCAAAGGGATCCGAATTCGCTCAAGGATGTTTATGTGCATTCGACCACGGGTCAACAGATCCCTCTGAGCTCCTTCACCCGTTTTGTGCCAGGCACGACTGCCCTGGCCATCAACCACCAGGGACAGTTTCCGGTGGTGACCCTGTCGTTCAACCTGGCGCCCGGCGCCTCACTCGGCCAGGCCGTCGGGTCCATTGACGCCGCCAAGCAGGATCTCGGGATGCCTCCCAGCATTCAAACGAATTTCCAGGGAACGGCTGCGGCCTTCCGGGCGTCCCTAGCCAACGAGCCCATTCTGATTCTGGCTGCCATCATCGTCGTGTACATCGTGCTGGGTATCCTCTATGAAAGCTACATTCACCCCATCACGATTCTATCGACACTCCCTTCCGCTGGTGTCGGGGCGATTCTGGCGCTTCTGCTGTGCAAGACCGACTTCAGCGTCATCGCGCTGATCGGGATGATCCTGCTGATCGGCATCGTGAAGAAGAACGCCATCATGATGATTGACTTTGCGCTGGACGCTGAGCGCAAGGAAGGGAAATCGCCGCTGGACGCCATTTACGAAGCGTGCTTGTTGCGTTTCCGCCCCATCATGATGACGACCATGGCAGCGTTGTTGGGGGGCTTGCCGCTGGCCTTGGGCTCGGGCGTCGGTTCCGAGTTGCGCCGGCCGCTCGGCATCACCATTGTCGGCGGCCTGGTGCTCAGCCAGTTGCTGACCCTTTACACCACCCCGGTGATTTACCTAGCCTTCGATTGGCTGGCACGGCGGATCCATTTACAGATCGGCAATCCCATTGAGGAGCCCGCGGGAGAATAAACGTTGAATATCTCCTCGAACATGTCGGCGCCCTTCGTTCGTCGCCCTGTGGCAACGACGCTTCTGACGGTGGCCATCCTGCTGGCCGGGGCAGTGGCATTTCGGTTCCTGCCGGTGGCTCCTCTCCCCCAGGTGGATTTTCCGACGATTTCGGTAAACGCCGGCTTGCCCGGAGCTAGCCCGGAAACGATGGCCTCGGCCGTGGCCACGCCGCTCGAGCGCCAGTTTGGCCGCATCGCGGCTGTGACGCAAATGACCTCCTCGAGTTCCCTCGGGTCCACCAGCGTGACGCTGCAATTCGATCTGAACCGGGACATCAATGCGGCCGCCCGGGATGTCCAAGCCGCCATCAACGCCGCCCGTGGCCAGCTTCCTGCCGACCTCCCCGGCCAGCCCTGGTATCGCAAGGTCAACCCTGCCGACGCTCCCATTCTCTTGCTGGGACTTTCCTCCGAAAACATCCCTCGAGGTGAAGTGTATGACGCGGCGGACTCCATCCTGGCCCAGAAGCTTTCCCAGGTGGAGGGGGTGGGCCAGGTCTTCGTGTGGGGTGGCGCCCGGCCCGCGGTTCGGGTGGATGTGAATCCAAATCAACTGAACGCATACGGGATCAGCCTGGATCAGGTCCGTTCCGTCCTTTTCACAGCCAATGCGAATCGCCCCAAAGGCCAGGTTTCGAATCAGGACGAGTCGTGGCAACTCAACACCACGGATCAGTTGTTTAAGGCGCGAGAGTACCGGCCGCTCATCGTCGCCTGGAAGAACGGGGCGGCCGTCCGGTTGGGTGAGGTTGCCCGGGTGACCGATTCCGTCGAAAACACCCGGAACGCCGGCGTGTCCAACGGCAAACCGAGTGTGATCATGCCGATCTTCCGGCAGCCCGGAGCCAACATGATCGAGACCGTGGATCGCATCTTGGGACTCTTACCGGTTCTGCAGAACTCGATTTCTCCGTCCATTCGGCTCGGGGTGATTCTCGATCGAACGACGACAATCCGTGCCTCCATCAAGGACATCGAACTTACGCTGCTTCTTTCCATCGTCCTGGTGGTTTTGGTGGTTTTCGCCTTTTTGCGCAATCCCTGGGCGACGGCGATTCCGAGCATCGCCGTGCCGCTTTCCCTGGTGGGCACATTTGGCGTGATGTACCTACTTGGCTATAGCGTCGATAACCTATCCTTGATGGCACTGACAATATCGACCGGATTCGTCGTGGACGATGCCATCGTGGTGATTGAGAACATCTCGAGGCATCTCGAGTCGGGCATGAAGCCAATGGAAGCGACGCTACAAGGATCGCGGGAGATCGGGTTTACCGTGATCTCGATGAGCACCTCACTCATCGCGGTGTTCATCCCCATCCTGTTGATGGGAGGTATTGTCGGGAGGCTGTTCCGGGAGTTTGCGGTGACGCTGAGTGTGGCCATCACTGTTTCGTTGCTGGTCTCTTTGACGACCACCCCCATGTTGTGTGCCCGCTTCCTGCGCCATGAAAAAGGAAAACACGGCATGGCTTATCGCCTAGCCGAAAGGGGGTTCAACGGGCTATATGAGACCTACCACGTGGGTTTACGCTGGGTCTTGCGGAATCAGCCGGTGGTGCTTGCGCTGACCATCTTGACCGCTTGCATTAGTGTGTACCTCTTCATTATCGTGCCGAAGGGCTTCTTCCCACAGCAGGACACGGGGCGACTTACGGGAAGTATCGTGGCCGACCAAGACATCTCCTTCTCCGCCATTACCGACAAGATGATGGCTTTCGCCCAAATCGTTCAGAATGACCCCGCCGTAGATACGGTCACCGCCTCCACCAGCAGCGGCAACACAGCGCGCATGTTCATTCAGCTCAAGCCAATCGCGGAGCGCAAGTTGAGCGCCGATCAGGTCATCGCCCGGTTGCGTGGCAAGTTGGCCTACGTTCCGGGGGCCACGCTTTATCTCCAGGCGGTCCAGGATGTCAACGTGGGGGGCCGCGGAAGCAATTCCCAGTTTCAGTATACGTTGCAGGCCGACACGCTGCAGGACTTGAATTACTGGGCGCCCGTCATGCTGCAACGCCTGACGAAAATCCCTGAATTACGGGATGCGAATAGTGACTCGCAGAACCAGGGCCTCGAGACCCGGCTTGTAGTGGACCGGGACACGGCCTCCCGCCTCGGGATCTCCATGAGTGCGGTCGACGCGACCTTAAACGACGCCTTCGGCCAGCGACAAGTCTCCAATATTTACAAGGGGCTGAATCAGTACCACGTGGTGCTGGATGCGGCCCCCGAATTCCAGAAAAATCCCGAAGCACTGAAATTTATTTACGTCGCTTCAAAGACGGGCACTCTGGTTCCGCTCAGCGTTTTTTCTCACTATGAGACTTCTTACAGCTCTCTCTCCGTAAATCATCAGGGAATCTTCCCTGCCATCACGCTTTCGTTTAACCTGGCGCCAGGCGCCTCGCTGGGTGACGCTGTGCGCGACGTCAAGGAGGCGGAGCGTGAAATTCGGTTACCGGCGAATGTCCATGCCAATTTCCAGGGTACGGCGCAGGCCTTCCAGGATTCCCTCTCGTCCCAGCCCATCTTGATTCTTACGGCCCTCGCCGCAGTCTACATTGTGCTGGGCGTTCTCTATGAAAGCTATATCCACCCCATCACGATTCTTTCGACGCTCCCGTCGGCGGGGGTGGGGGCGCTTCTGGCC
>JBAVHJ010000265.1:0-3063 GCA_049685715.1 Terriglobia bacterium
GTTAGGGAGTGGGCCGTTACCTCATGATTCGAAAAATTACTATTTTCGTCTTTCTAACTCTCATCGCATTGACCCCAGCAGTTAATCGGGCCGATGGGATCTACACCTACATTGACGAGAATGGCCGGCGAGTCTTTACCAACGTCGTGCCCAGCGCCAAGGGGGCTCCTTCGGGCGAGGGGACCAACTTGTCCACCGTGTCCAACCGGAAGAAGATGAAGACCCCTGCTGCCGCCGGGGCCCTCGAGTCTTCTAAGGAGTTGAGCGACCGGATTGCCACTTTGGTTGAAAAATACAATCTTGGCCGATTCAACCTGGGCCCTGATTTTGTCCGTGCGGTAATCAAGGTTGAGTCTAACTTCAATCCGAACGCCGTGTCGCATAAAGGCGCCCTGGGGTTAATGCAACTTATGCCAGCTACGGCCAGAAGGTTTGGGGTCCACAATGTCTATAACCCCGAGGAGAATCTGGAGGGGGGGATCCAGTATCTCACCTTCTTGCTCGACACTTTCAAGGGAGATGTCAACCTGACTCTTGCCGCCTATAACGCCGGTGAAAACATAGTCCAGAAGCTGAGAGGCATTCCTCCCTACCGTGAAACTCGTGATTATGTGCGAAGGATCAGCGACATCCTAGGGGGCTCAACTTCCGTGCCCCTGTATGATTACGCCACCCAGCGTGTCACCTATGTGGCGTGGGTGGGAGGAAGGCTCAAGTTCACTAACGTGGATCCTCCTGCCTCAGCAGTCGTTTTCGACGGATACCACATGCCCCGAGCCGCGGGGTCGCTTTAGGCCTCAGGACACCCCGTTCCAATGTCAGTTTCCTGGCCTTTTCAGCCCATCTTATTGCCCCGAGAACTTTCCCCTCCCTTCTGATTCAGTAATTCTCAGGATTTCTCTCCTTGGCTTATACCGTTCGGCCAAAATGACCGTTCGCGCAAAGAGCTATTGCAATACGGAAATGACCGTGCAATAATCACTTGAAACTTGTTGAAGGAGATGATCTTCGACGGAATTGCAGTTTCTTTGCGACCGTAAGCAACGTCTAAAGCAACTCCTTATCCCCGTGCTACTAGGGGCCGTAGTCAGTGTCGGCTCAATTCCCTCCCTGAACGCCACCACCACAAATCTCAACCGACGACAGCGCGCCAAGGCGGCCTTTGAAAAAGCTGAACAATTACGTGCCGGGCTCGACGGACGACCTATCACTTCGAGAAAAGTGGCCGATTATGATCGCGTGATTCACGCCTATCGATTGGTTTGTGACATCAGCGCAGCCTCGTCTTACACTGACGATGCGTTGCTGGCAGTGGCGGAGCTCCACAATCAAATGGGGGGCGACCTAAAGAAACCGGAATACTACCACAAAGCGATCCGTGATTATGAGTTCTTGCTTAAGGAGTACCCTTTCAGCAAGTTTACCAAGGACGCGCTTTTCACGATTGCCTTGATTTACCAAGAGGACCTGGGTGACAACGCAGCGGCCCTGAGCGTGTTCGAAAGGTATCTCACGAAGTACAAACAGGGACCGAAATCCATTGCGGCCCGCGAGAATGTTCGCCAACTCAAACAGAAGCTTGAGTTAGAGGCCAGAACGGCGAGGCCTGGATTGCGTGGGAAGTCCCCCCTGCCCAAGCCCACAGAGGATGTTGAGGAATCCGTGGAAAGTAGACCGTCCGATTCCTCCCGCCTTCCCCGAGTTTCAAATATTCGCCACTGGTCGACCTCCAATTACACCCGGATCGTCATTGATGTGGACAGCGAAGTGCAGTTCGATCAACGCAGGTTGGCAAATCCGGACCGTATCTTTTTTGACCTGAAAGGGGTCCGCCTGAGCTCCACTTTGTCCGGGAAGACCTTTCCGGTTGAAGATGGGTTCTTAAAAGAAATCCGGGCAGGACAATTCCAATCCAATGTGGTGCGTATCGTTCTCGATCTCGACAGGATTCAGGACTACACGATCTTTCCACTTTACGATCCCTATCGACTGGTCATTGACGTCAGAGGAGCCAATCCACCCACAGAAAAAGACGCTGTTAGCGCGGAGAAATCATTGCCTGTTCCGCCAAAGACGCCGGAGGTGGCTCCCAGCGAAAAGAAGGAGAAACCCGCTCGCGGACAGGAAGACGTGGCCGCGGGGAAATCACCGACATCCACTGTAAATTCGGATACCCCCGGCAAACTGACCCCTCCGGAGCCGGTCCAGACCATAAAAGCTCAACCTCGAAAAGTTCTTCCTAAGGAGAATGCAAAAGGGACGGACACGACTGCCCTCGTTGCTCCTCACGCTGCCAAGCCGAAATCTGACGGAGAGCTTTCCCTGACGCGCTCTTTGGGGTTAAAGATCGGGAAGATCGTCATCGATCCGGGACATGGAGGCCACGACTTCGGTACGATCGGACCCGGCGGTTTAGCCGAAAAAGACCTCTGCCTAGACGTTGCTTTGCGATTGGGGAAACTCGTCGAGGAAAAACTCGGCAGCCAAGTCATTTACACAAGAGATGATGACACCTTCGTCCCGCTCGAAAACCGAACTGCCCTCGCAAACCAGAAGCAGGCTGATCTCTTCATCTCCATTCATGCCAATTCCAGCCGCAACCATTCCGCCAGCGGGGTCGAGACATTCTTTTTGGGGATCGCTTCAGGCCGCGATCAGGAAACCCTCGATGTGGTCTCCCGGGAGAATGCTTACTCCGAGCGGTCCCTGCACGACTTGCAGGATGTCATCAAAAAGATCACTTTGAATGAAAAGGTGGAGGAATCAAAGGAGTTCGCTGCCGATGTACAAAAGGCGATTGCCAATCAGACGGTGCAATGGAACCGTTCGGCGAGAAACCGGGGGGTTAAAAAGGCTCATTTTATTGTTTTGATAGGAGCCAACATGCCCTCGGTATTGACCGAAATCTCCTTCCTAAGCAATCCGAATGACGAGCGATTATTGAAGAAACCCGATTACCGTCAAAAAATGGCGTTAGCCCTCTTCGGTGGCATCTTCAATTACGTCAAAACCCTGAGCGGCGTCAAGATCGCTAAGAAGATCGAGACTGTAGACTGAACGTCC
>JBAVHJ010000266.1:0-8848 GCA_049685715.1 Terriglobia bacterium
CCCAGGTGGCCCCCCGTCGGCAGGACTTGATTGTCGCCCAGTACACTTTGCAACAGACCGAGGACACGTTGAAGCGTTTTCTTTCTCCCAACCGCGATCCAGGTGCCATCATTGCCAAACTCGAACCCGTTGACCGGCCAAGGCCCGCTGCGGCCGAGGAGATTCCCACCGTACCGGGGGCCATCGACGAGGCCATCAGGAACCGTCCTGAATTGAACCAAGCCCGGCTTGATCTCTCTAGCCGGGATTTGAGGCTTCAGTTCACGAAGAACCAATTGCTGCCCCAAGTCGATTTGAGCGGCGCCTATCAGTGGATTGGATTGGCCGGGAATTCACCGATTCTCGACAACCTGGGAAATCCTGTTCTGGGATCGGATGGCAAAGCGATCATCGTTCCTGCCGGCTTCCCCGAAGCGACTCGTCAATTGTTCAGTTTTCAATTTCCGGAGTATTCCTTTGGAGTGAGTTTGACCTTCCCCATCAGAAACAAATCGGCCCAGGCTGACTTCGGACGGGCCTCATACGAAAGGCGCCAGTCTGAGGCGAACCTGCGGTTGTCGGAGCAACAGGTCGCCCTGCAGGTCCGGAATGCAGTGACTGTCCTTCAGATGAATAAGGCACGCATCGAAGCGGCGACGCGGACTCGGGAGCTCCAGGAAAAGACCCTCGATGCCGAAAACAAGAAGTACCAACTGGGTGCTTCAACGATTCGTTTTGTCCTCCAGGAACAAACCAATCTGGCAATTGACCAGGATGCAGAGATTCGCGCCATGGTGGACTATGCAAAATCGAAGATCGCCCTGGCACAGGCCGAAGGCCTTCTTTTCCGCACTTACGGCGTCCAGATCCAGGACGTTCTTGAGGGAAATGAGCAGGCCCCCAAGAAACCCACCGCCGACTTGAAGGCTGTCGTTCCCACGGCAGGAAGTAATCGTTAAGAAAGCGCTTCCGGCCGGGTCTTTATGAAGACCCGATCACATGGGCCGCCCCCCGAGGGGCGGCCTTTTGTTTTGTGCTTTCCTCTTTAACTTTCCCGAAAAAGAATCTATCCTTAGCTGCCCTGCCCTTATGCGAATCTCTGCCACCATAATTACTTTCAATGAGGAAAGAAATCTGAGGCGGGCCTGCGAATCCCTGCGCGAAGTGGCCGACGAGATCATCGTGGTCGATTCCCAAAGTCAGGATGGCACGCGCCAGGTGGCCCTCGAATTTACTCCCCACGTATTCACCCAGCCTTTCGAAAACTATTCTGCCCAAAAGAACCTGGCCGCATCGAAGGCAGAACACCCTTGGATCCTCAGCATTGATGCAGATGAATGTTTGAGTCAAGAGTTGAAATCCTCCATTCTCGGGTTAAAATCCGATTCCGTCGGGCGCGAGGCTGCAGCCTATCGATTTGCACGGCGTGCCAACTATCTGGGAGGGTGGATCCGGCATTCGGGCTGGTATCCGGATTATAAAATCCGGTTGTACAATCGCAACCGGGCGAGGTGGGTGGGCGACTATGTCCACGAGGCATTGATCGTCGATGGCCCCGTGGAATTCATCCAAGGCGACCTGCACCATTACACTGTCAACTCAATTTCCGATCATGTTTCCCGACTGAACCGCTATACGACCCTGGCTGCGAACCACTCGGCTTCGGAGGGAAAACGGTTTTCGCTGGCCGGGTGCGTCCTGACCCCGCCGCTCACGTTTCTCAAGAGCTTTATCTTGCAGAGGGGGTTCTTGGATGGTTGGCGTGGGCTCTGTATCGCAGCGTTTGCAAGCTGGTATGTCTTTCTCAAACAAGTCAAGCTCTGGGAGATCCGATTGAGTGACAAGGGGCTGCCGGGATCAAATCCATGAGAATTCTCCACTTGGACACCGGCCGATCGCTCCGGGGTGGCCAGCAGCAAGTCCTCTTCTTGATGCGGGGTCTGGAGGCACGGGGGCATTTGCAAATCCTCCTTTCGCCGCCAGGTTCACCCACGACCATCCAGGCGCGCAAGGCTGGATTCTCAGTGACGGAAATTCCAATTGACCATTTGGGTATCCTCACGGGGGTTCCCCGGATTCGCCAGGCGATGCGTGAATTTGAGCCCGACATCCTGCATCTCCATGACGCCCGAGCCCACGGTTTCGGATACTTGGCCAATCGGACCCTGAAGCGACCGATCGTAGTCTCACGCCGTGTGGCGTTCCCCCTGGGGCTGAGCTTCTGGTCGAAACACAAGTATTTCGCGCCCCGGCAGCGCTTCATCGCCGTCTCTCTCTTCATCAAAAACCTCCTGCTGGGATCGGGAATACGGGAAATGCTCGTCGATGTCGTCTACGATTGCGTCGATCTTGAGTTGGAGCCCGACAATAATCCGGCTGAGAGGATCGGTCGAACTCCAGGCTCGTTTGTCGTCGCGACGGTGGGGGCCCTGGAACCCGAAAAAGGGCATGCGCTGTTGATTGAGGCTCTCGCGCGGCTTCGATCGTCGACTCCCCCCCGCCGTTGTATAATCGCGGGAGAGGGGAGTCAGCGGTTCCCGCTGCTGTCTTTGATCGCGGCACATCATCTCGAGGATACGGTACAAGTTATTCCTCCACCCGAATCGTTGACTGATTTCCTCAGGGGGATCGATTTGTTTGTACTCCCTTCGCGCGTGGAAGGCCTGGGGTCCATCCTCCTCCTTGCGATGCTTTGCGGCATCCCTGTGCTTGCCAGCAACGCCGGTGGAATCCCTGAGCTAGTCGTAGATAAAGCAACCGGGTTCCTGTTTCCAAAAGACGATGTGGGTGCGCTCTCGCAAGCGCTCCAACGGCTCGGAGAGGATGTGGCTCAACGAAACTCCGTAGTCGCCGAGGCCAAAGCCAGAGTAAAGAAACAGCATTCCATCGAGGCGATGACGGAAGCAACGCTTTGTTCTTATCAGAAAGCTATATCAACCTCCTGACGAGTGGGAGTGCATGTTACCTCTTTTCACGTTTATCCTGGGCACTGTCATTGGAAGTTTTCTGAATGTTTGCATCTTGCGCTGGCCGCAGGACCAATCGGTGGTCCGGCCCCGTTCGCACTGTCCGAATTGCGGCAATTTCATCAAGGCGTACGACAATATCCCCATCCTCAGCTACCTTATTTTGCGGGGACGATGTCGGGCCTGCCAAACCCCAATCTCCCCCTTGTATCCGATTGTGGAATTGCTGACCGGCCTGTTCTTCCTCGCCTGCGGTCTGAGATTCGGATACACTCCGGAGACAGTAAAGTATTTAGTGCTGGGAAGCGGCCTGATTGTCTTAATTTTTTCGGACATCAAGTTTCGATTGCTTCCAAATCAGATCACCGTTTATGGCACCTTCGTGGGATTGATCGTTAGCTTGAAGGTGTTGATTGATGACGACTCCTTGCAGTCCCTGATCTCCTTGAATCAGCGCGCGGAGATGCTCTTGCAATGGGTTGCCCGCTCCTGGGCGGGCTCATGGCCTGGCAACTACTTTGCCAGTACCTCTTTCTATTCACTTCTAGCTTCACTGGGCGGCGCCCTTTTTGGTGGAGGAATCCTCTTCCTGATGGGAGAACTCTACTACCTCATCCGGAAAGAAGAAGGGATAGGGATGGGTGATATTAAGATGATGGGGATGGTTGGCGCTTTTCTGGGCCTCAAGTTGACTTTTGTCACCATCATGTTGGGCTCCTTGCTTGGCAGCATATTAGGCGTGATCGGCATGTTGTTTTTCGGGAAGGACCTGAAGTATCAATTACCCTTTGGGACGTTTCTGGGGATCGCCGCAATGATACTGGCATTGCTGGGAAAACCGATCCTTCAACTCTTGTTCCCCTAACCTCACGGATCCATTGGAAATACTCCCCTCCCTTTTCGAAGCGTGAAAGCGGTGTGCCAATTCGGGCAAATCCTCTTGCTTTTTTTCTCTCTAATCTAAAACTTATAATCCTCAAGGGAAAATCGGAGGTTGCAATTACTCAGCGGGATCTTTTCATTTTCATGAGAAGATAGAGCCGCGGAGCATAGTTATCCCAGCCCACGGGGTTTGTTGAGGGGATCCATCACACAAAGAGACTGTACACTGCCACATGGGGTAATGCGAGTTCGTGATGCGAGGCACTCGACTGTCGCGCATCCAGACGATCATATACCCAAGACTCGCGTGAATGAGAACTCGGGTTCAACAGCCAATGACGAGGTAGGACAATGAGAAAATCGGCGATCTTGATGGCCCTGGCGCTCGTCTCGATACTCCTTTTTTGGGGGTGCTCGAATCGACTCAAGGAAGGTGGCCCTTTCGATCCAGTTCAAGTCTCTCCGTTTGGAGGGGGGGCGACCTTTACTGTTATTGAGGAGCCTATATTGATTCAGGGGACCAACATAGCCAGGGTGGTCGTTCGCCGAGAAACGGACCATTCAGTGTATGCGGCTTTCGTCATTCCTCCGCGAGACATCCCGAAAGGCAGCCACGTTACAATCAGCTATGTGGAATGCCACAGGGACAATATGGGTGCGATCAGTGACTTTCTGATGGTTAACCCATAGAGCTCGTGTGTTGGGGACGAGACGCTCGTGGGACCGTCCGACTCAAAGCTGAAGCGGTTTGAGACCAAATACTGGCGATTTGCTCCTGAATCTCAATCGCGGCGAGTTCGCGGGCCATATTCAGGATTGATGCGGGTTCCCCCGGCGCGAATCCGAATGTCCGCGTGTAAGGCTGTCCCCGCGACCCAAGACCGCACGGTCAAGAGCCCGACTCACTGGGAATGGAGAAGGGTCTTTCGATCTCCCCTAAAATCCTTTCTACAATCCCCTTGGGGTCCCGATTTCGGAATTCAGGATGAGTGTCCCGGACGATGAGGCCCACCCCGATGGAATCCAATATCCAGGGCCTCGGACATGGTTGCACCATGGGGTCAGTCTTCCGGGGCGGGCGCCGGAGCATGAGGGTTTGATCGAAGAACCAGAGAATCGGATGATGCAGCGTGGTACTCCTCTTCACTGATGTGATGGTACCGATACATGCGATCCAGAATGATCCCGCGACGAAACTGACTCCGCTTCAAGCTGGCGAAGGGATTCATTCGTACCGGACTGGGGATGATGGCTGCGAGCAGAACAGCCTCATTGAGAGAAAGCTGGGAGGCAGATTTTCCAAAATAGTATCGCGACGCAGCCTCCGCGCCATAAACGTTCTCCCCCCACTCAATAACATTTAAGTAGATCTCAAAGATTCTTCGTTTCCCCAATTCCTTTTCCAAACGGGAGGCCAGGATGGCTTCTTTGAGCTTTCGTATGGGGTTCTTGGAAGTCGACAGAAAAAGGTTCTTGGCCAGCTGTTGCGTGATGGTCGAAGCCCCGCGGGCGAAGCGCTTCTTTTCCCAGTCCACGGTGAGGGCCTCCTTGATACGCTGATAATCGAATCCTTCATGCTGGAAAAAGGCGTCATCTTCCCCGATCAAAACAGCGGTTTTCAGGGAGTCGGGCAATGCATTGTACGAGACGACCACCTGGAAATGTTCCGGCGCCTTTCCATGATGACGCACCTCATACTCATGGTCCCGTTGCTCCATGAGGGCGGTCTCTTCAGGAAGCTTCTTTTTCAGAAAAGCCACATCCGGCAAGGAAAGGTATTCGATGCCCACGTACAAGGCGACGAGGAGAAGAATTGTGACCCCAAGGGTTCGCTTGGAGAGTCTTCTCACAGGGGATAACTCAGGGACCGGGGTTTAGGGTAGGGTGATTGGTTGGGTTTCATTAATGATGAAGTCCACGTTGGCTGCCTGGACTCCCCTTTTGACTTCAATGATTTTGGAATCGTACCATCGCGGTCCGGCGAAGAGCTTTTCAAGGGTCATCGGCTCTTGTTGCTCAACCAGGACTACAAGGTACTTTCCGCTGCGCAAGCCGGGGGCCGTGTAACGGTCTCCGTCTATTTTGTAAAACTGGTAGAACTCCTCATTGAATCTCATGACGAGAATCACATAGTGATCAAGGGGGACGCGGGAGCGTTTCAACACCACCTTGCCACTGATCGACCCCCCCATCCGGATTGGAAAGTCCACCTCCCGGAGATCTCGCCCTTCCCCGATGACGATGGTTTTCACATCGATGTTCGGAGTAAGTATCACATTTGGATCCTCGGACGTCAAAGCCAAGTGAAAGCGTCCAATCGGCGCGCCCACGATGGAATAATGACCCTCCTGGGAGAGTTCATAGCTCCGAGGCTCGAATCCGTCGATCTCGTTGGCGACCGTGGAAAAGAGCAGGCGAAGCCGTTTGTACTCCAAAGGGTAGTCGGGATCATCGACCGTAACGCGGCCCGACACACTCCCCCCCAGACGGAGATTGAAATCGACGTCCGGATAAGTATCTCCATCTTTCAGTGTCACCTCCGTGGCTTTCTTCTCTGCGACCTGATCCCGGTACCATGTGGCGATATGTTGTTCGCTTGGCGGGGGAAGATCCACGGTAACGTGATAATTTCCGGGTGGCAAATCATCGATCGAAAACCGCCCCTCAGAATCCGAGGTTCCGACCGGAATCGTGACCTTGGTCTGCGACAACGTCACGGGTCTTATGGTGACGCTTGGCATCGGCTGATTGTAATAGGTTGATCGAACCCGGCCAAAGATGCGGTTCCCTTGAAAAAGATAAAAATTGACCCCCGTGACTGTCTCTGCACCCGAGACTTCCAGGGGTTGGGCCAGTTCACGGTACAATTGGTGGTCAAAGAATTCGGTTATAAATCGATGCTGCTTTGTACCTTCGGGCGACTCCGTCCGTTCCTCCCCCGCTTCGACAATGTAGCCTCCTCGCGCCAATCCAGAAATGGAGAAGAAGCCTGAGCTGTCGGTGTAAGCAAATCGTTCAGGCTGATTCCCTTCCGTCGGAACAGCGACGGCCATGACGTCAGGAAGCGGTTGGTTGGTGGTCGCCGAGATGATCCGACCCTGAATCGTGGCCCCGAATTCAAGCCGCAGATCAATCCCCGAGGCCCTCGCGCCTGCGTTGATCGAGATTCGTTCCCCTTGTTCCCGGAAGAGCGAATGCGGATAATAGGTCGGGATATATTTGGAATCGAGGACCCCTGCCACTACCGAATAATCGTCCGGAGGAAGGGCTCGCAAGATATATTGCCCCCCTCTCCCCGTGGTCGTGACACCCCGGTAATTCTCCCCTTCCACGGTGACTCGGACAAAATCGAGCGGGACGCCGTCTTCTAACCGGGTCACACGTCCCTCAATGGAACCACCTAGATTCAATGTAATGTTGGCAAAGCTGAAAACATCTTCTGCCACAAGCTCCACGACACCCGGGACCGTAGGGTTATCGGCCTGTCGATAAGATCCGGGGAGGTAATTCGTGCCGGAGGGGATGGCCTGAACGCGATAACGACCTCGAGGCACCTTTATGACAAAAGCACCCTCGCGGTCGGTCTGGGTCTCATACATACTGGATTTCTGCTCAAGAGAGGTGGCCCGAACCAAAATCCTGGGAATCCCTTTTCCTGTTTCCTTGTCCTTGACCACTCCGCCAAGCTGAGCAGCCCACGCAATGCTTAGGGTTAAGGGCAGCGACCACAGGATGGCTACCAGCCGACGAGCGTAAGTCCTCATGGCATCTCCGCTTTAGAGTTCGTCCCCGTCATCCTATTCTAATTAAATTCACTCGACGGAGCATCACCTTTTTAAAGGCATAGGATTAAGACGGTTTCCAAGACCGGGGGGTTTGAAAAAGCTGGGGAGAAACGCAAGTTCCAGATTCGGGGACCTCGGGGCTGTTTCATAGTTTCAGGAACTCCCTGAGTTTCTTGGTCTGAGTCCGGCTAACCGGAATTTCGGTCTCTTTCTTGTCAATCATCTTCAACTGGAGAGAACGATTGAACCATGGAATCACTTCCTTGATTTTGTTTATGTTCGCGATATAAGCTCGATGAACGCGCCAAAACACCTTGGGGTCGAGGTTTGCCTGGAGTTCTTCGAGGGTTCGATAATTCGATGTTCCCACCAGCTCATTCGTCACCACTGAAATGACACCGTCCTCCACATTCGCGAAAATCATATCGGCAGAATCAACCAGTAACATGCGATTCCCGGACTTGACCAGCAGCTTGAATCGCTGTTCCGGCTGAGCCTGGACCATGTTGAGGAGGTTCTTAAATTGATCCTCCATGAAGGCGGTGTTGTTGATCTGTTGCTTGGCTTTGGCGATGGCTTTATCGAGGCGGTGCTTATCAATCGGCTTCAGGACATAATCCACCGCATTCAAATCGAACGCCTTGAGGGCATAGTGGTCATACGCGGTGACAAAAATGACCTTGGGGAGTGGGATCTTTTTAGCGATCAAACGATCGATCGTCTGAAGACCATCCAAGCCGGGCATCTGGATATCCAAGAACAGCAACTGGGGCTTGGCTTTTTTCACTAGTTCCACGGCTTCCACTCCATTCTTCGCCTGACCCACCACCTTGACGTCTGGGTTAGCTTCCAGGAGAAACATCAGTTCCTCTCTTGCAAGTGGCTCATCGTCCACCAGGATTGATTCAATTTGCATAGACCCCGTTGCTCCTTCTGGCTTGGAATCGTGGTTGAAGTTCTTTTCTATCGAACCGAAACAGGTCCGAACCGGTCGGGCCCTGTTGAATTTACCTTGCCGGACTCGCGGCTTCCAGCTCCGGGATGCGAATGAGAGTCTGCGTACCGCGGCCATTCTCACTTTTCAATTGCAGTTGGTACTCGCTCCCATAGACCACCTTGAGACGTTCATTTACATTAGAAATCCCAATGCCCTCCGTGTACACCGTTTCCAACTGGTTCCCCGGGATTCCCACTCCATCATCGGATATCTTTATCACCAGGTGTCCATCCTCACGG
>JBAVHJ010000267.1:0-4601 GCA_049685715.1 Terriglobia bacterium
CTTAAGCCCAATGGATTGCAATTGAATTTGATCTTCCGCTTTTGAAATGAAAAATGAAAACCCTTAAGCTAGAATTAGCACAGATCGGCTCGCAGGTCATGATCAATGGCTTCCTGCGGGCCGAATGCAAGGATGCCGGTCGCGACGCACAGACGATGACAGACCTCGAACGGGTGGAGCGGTGCCTGAAAGGTGAACGAGAGGCGTTCGACGAGCTCGTCCAACAGTATCAGCGACCCATCTACCGGCTGTGTTTCCGTTACTCTCACCATCCCGAGGAAGCTTATGACCTGGCCCAAGACGCCTTTCTAAAGGCCTATCAGGGCCTGCGGACGTTTAACCGAAGGTCAAGCTTCAAGACCTGGCTTTACCGCGTGGCGATTAACAATTGCATCAACTACCTTCATCGCCAGCAGTCCCACGGCGAAGAGGTCGAGGTGGAATCGGCCGAAGATCATTCTGTGCATATTCACGACATGGTCGAACAAAACGAGAAGCTCCGGGCCCTGCGCACCTCGCTCGAAAAACTCCCTCCCCGGCAGCAAGCCGCTCTGAAGCTGCGCGTTTATGACCAACTGAGTTACGAGGAAATTTCAAAGGTCTTGAAGTGTACCGTTTCCACTGCCAAGACGAATGTTTTCTTTGGGCTGGCTAACTTGCGCCGGGTGATGAACGTAGACCCAAAGATTCGAACAGAACAGGATTGATGCCTATGAGACATCTAAGTCGTGATCATCTTCTTGAATGGGTCGAGAGCGGAAAGGCCGATGATCGTTCGCGGGAGCACTTGAAGATCTGTCCGGAATGTGCCGTGCAATTGGCCTCACTTCGGGATGTATTTCAAGGGCTCGCCATGAGTGACACGGCTCCAGACCTGGACGAGGCGAAGGCTGAACAGTTTCGTCAGGATCTCAACCGGAAAATTCGCCTGTTGCCTGAGCCCAGCTCCATTCGATCGGGTTGGGATTTCTTCCGGCGCCACTTGTTTTCCAATTACGCCTTGGTGGGGGTGCTGGCCACTGCAGTTCTGATCTTTTCAATCGTTTCGGTCTTCAAATTTAGATATGATAAGCTGCCTCTGCCTGAACCCACGCATGTGGCGAACGCAGCACGCGGCATTGGAGACACTGAAGGAGATCAGGGGATCCCCGTGGAAGTGGCAGAGGAGGTTGCCGCAAGTCAGAATCTGAAAGCCCGCGATCTTTTCGAAGCCGTGTTGGATTCAGAAGATGCTCCCGGGGAGGAGATGGGGGTGGGGAGCGAATTCTCTGCAGACCCATTTCAGCGAATTACAGATCTCAAACCGGAAGAAGTTTCGCAATTAAAGGCCTTGATCAAGGAACAACTCAAGAGTTAGCCATGATACGTTCACGAATCCCTTTTGTCATATTTCTGGAAGTTCTCCTGACGGGTATTTTGGCCGGGCCGGCGATTCTCGCCCAATCCGATCCCCCACCATCAAAGGCTCCCGAGGCGAACCGTCAGATGCGCCCTGTGCCAAGCAACGAGAATGAGGTGCAGCAGTGGATTGAGGCCTTTTACATCAGCCGCCTGCAGGAAGACTTGAAGTTGACCGACGAGCAATACGCGGCTGTCATCCCTGCGGTAAAGAACTATCTTCGCGTGCGGCAGACGGGTGCCCGCCAGAAACGCCTCCTCGAACGACAGCTCAATCAGTTGCTCGACAGTGGCGCCCCGGACGATCAGGTCCAGGGCAAGCTTAAAGAACTCGACCAATCGAAGCAGCAGAATGAACAAAACCTGCATTCCGCGCTGACAGACGTGGACTCCAAGCTCGATGTCCGTCAACGGGCCCGATTTCGACAGTATCAACAGCACACGGACCAACGCATCAACCGAATGATCCAGCAGATCCGTGAAGGGCGACGGATGCGCCGCCTGGAGGGGGGACCTCCACCCAACGCCAAGCGGGCCAACCCTGAGAAGCGAATGGCGAACCCGGAAGGCAACAAGCGCTGATCTTTTTATGAATGAACGATGGGTGGGTTGCTGAGCTTTCGTGAGGTTTCGATCAATCCTTGAAGTTTTTCGTAGGCCGCACCATCATCCAGCGAATTCTGTGCCCGTCGGAGGGCGTCGTCGAACGACTTGGCCCCCCCCACGTATATTCCGGCAGCAGCATTTAAAACCACTGCATCCCGCCGCGACGACTGGTCAGTCCCAAGAAGAATATTTTGCAGGTAAGCAGCGTTCTGTCGGGCGTCGCCTCCGCGCAAGTCTTCAATTTCACCCCGTTCAAACCCCAACTCTTCCGGGACCAGTTCAAAGCCGGCAAATTCACCATTCTTGAATTCGCTTATGTAAGAGGGCGCCGTCACCGACAGCTCATCGGCGCCGTCGTCTCCCGAGACCACCCAAACATGGTCGCTTCCCAGGCGCTGGCTGACCACGACAATTTGATCTGCAATTTCACGACTGCACACGCCGATCACCTGACGCCTGACCTTGGCAGGATTGGTTAACGGGCCCAGCAGGTTGAAGATGGTTTTTACCCCCAATTCGCGGCGCACCTGGGCCACTCGAGCTGTGGCCCGATGAAACTTGGGCGCAAACAAGAATGCGATCCCCAGCTCGTTCAGACACGCTTCGACCGCCTCCGGGGTCAGGTCCAGGCTTACACCCAGTGCTGCCATGACATCCGCACTGCCATTGGGGCTTGAGGCTCCACGATTCCCATGCTTGGCGACGGGAATTCCCGCACCGGCGATGACAAAGGCCGCCGCGGTTGAGATGTTAAACGTATTTAGCCCGTCTCCACCAGTTCCCGCCGTGTCCACAACAATCGCTGGTTTGTTATGAAGCGGAACCGCGCTGTCCCGCATGACGCTGGCAAACCCGGCCACTTCGTCCACGGTCTCCCCCTTCGCGCGCAACGCCAGAAGGAGCGACCGAAGTTGTTCATCCGAGAAAGCATCTTGCTGAATCTGCTCGAGCAGCAGGCGGGCTTCATCAAAGGTGAGCGATTGAAATGTTAGAACTTTATCGACAATTTCCACGTGAACTGGGTTCGACCCCCTTCCCCTTCGAGGGGTCATTTTCTCCGCGGTCCATCCCCTGGGGTGGAGAACCGTGTTATGAGGTCCGCTTCACTGAGGGACTCCTGTGAACTCCCTTTCATATCCTTCAGCAGAAAGGAATTCATGGCGATCTCGTTTTCCCCGACGATGAGGACCTGTGCGGCCCGCATTCGGTCCGCATTCGACAACGCCTTCTTCAACTTGACCTCTTCGAATTCGATGACGCAACGCACGCCAATGTGGCGACACTTCTGAGTGAGTTCGTAGGCTTTGGAGAAAGCAGCGGGGCCGACCCAGGCCACATACAACTGCACGGGATCTTCTCCGAGTTCCGGTCGAATCTGAGAGAGAACCAATACGAAACGATCGAGTCCAATCGCAAACCCGATGCCCTTCACCGGGGGACCCCCCAGCATCTCCGACAGTCCGTCATAACGGCCGCCGCCTAACAGGGAGTTCTGCGCCCCCAGTAAATCGCTCGTAATCTCAAAGGTGGTTCGCGTGTAATAATCCAACCCGCGCACCATTCGGGGGGTCAACCGATAGCGAATGCCGCGTCCATCCAGCAATGCCCGAAGCTTTTCAAAATGCGCCCGGCAATCCCCGCAAAGATAATCCAAGATGGAAGGGAACCGATCGATGTAGGGCTGACAGGACTCTTCCTTGCAGTCGAGGATTCGCAACGGATTAGTCACCAGCCTCCTCTGGCAATTCCCGCACAACTTGTCCCGGATGGGCTCAGCCGCCGCCTTCAACGCCTCGATAAACGCGGGGCGGCATTGACGATCCCCAATGGAATTGAGCAATAGCGAGAAATCAGGAATGCCCAGACATTTGAGGTACTCCGTGACCATCTCGATGACTTCGGCGTCGATGGCGGGGTGATCGCCCCCCAGGACCTCAGCGCCGATCTGGAAGAACTGGCGGTATCGGCCCTTCTGGGGGCGTTCCCGTCGGAACATGGGTCCCAGGTAATAGAATCGCTTCAAGCCGGGCTCATTGGCCATTTGATGTTCGAGGAACGCTCGAACGACTGACGCTGTGGCTTCGGGTCGAAGTGCCACCACGGTTTCATCCCGGTCTGAAAAGGTATACATCTCTTTGGACACGATGTCGGTTTCCTCCCCCACGCTCCGGGCAAACAACTCCGCCTTCTCGAACACCGGGGTCCGGATCTCATCAAAATTGAAACGGCGAAACACTTCGCGGGCGACCGACTCCACGTAGGTGAACAGGCCGGACTCGGGGGGCAAAATGTCGCGGGTGCCTTTGATTGTCCTGATCATGCTGAAGGAAAAGAACTGCTTTGCTCCTTGAGATAAATCTCCTTGTACTCCAGGTAATTCGTGGCATACCGGAGAATCTTCTCTTGCTCCGCCTCTTTCAAACGGCGAATGAATTTTGCGGGAACACCCATAAACAAGCTCTGCGGCGGGATGACCGTATCCTCAGTCACGAGGGCCCCCGCAGCGATAATGGAGCCGGTACCGACCCGCGCATTGTTGAGGATAGTGGCGCCCATCCCGATCAGGCAGTTGGATTCGATGGTGCAACCATGTAACG
>JBAVHJ010000268.1:0-6489 GCA_049685715.1 Terriglobia bacterium
GCTGCTTAAGGAGAGAAGGCTCGACTGGCAGAGCTTCTCCGGGGGGCACTCCGATCGCCCTTCGGGCTCCCTCCGTTCTACCCCGGAGAAGCTGAGAACTAAAACCAAAACGAGGGGACATTTCTAAAGAGTTAACCATGAGGACATTTCTAAAGAGTTTTGACACTCCAAAGCGTGCAGTGATGCCATTTTCAGGTTCCGAATCGTGCAGTTTGTCCAAGAACCACCTGCCCTCAGGACAGTATTGCGTTGCTTTACAACGAGTTCCAAACAACCTGACAGCGCAGGCGAAAGGGTTTTGAAAATAGTTAAATATATACATTACTTTTATGTTCTTATAATGTTATAAATATGTTACTTATAATAAGTATGTATTGTAAACTATTATTCAACAGATCGAGTGGAATTATTTCTGTGGAAATCCGGTTTTTTCTGTTGACAACCCAAGGGCCCCTTATCTACTATGGCCATGGTTTTGGTATTGACGGTTGCGCATCCGTCATTCCCTCCTTAACAAGAAAATGCTCATCCTCGCGGGTGAGCATTTTTTTTGCGCCTTGAACTTTCTGCGAACTTAGCTATAATGCGGACCGCGCCAGCGTAGCTCAGTTGGTAGAGCAACGGTTTCGTAAACCGTAGGTCGTCGGTTCAATTCCGACCGCTGGCTCCAGCCTTCCTGAATTCCTGACGTTTACACCCCAAGACATCCCCGTACGCGAAGTGGTCGTTTCCAAAAGCGAGTGAACAATTAGCTCGTCGCAGAAGCATACTCTTTCCAATGCTGCCATTGAAATTGGCTCGTGGCCTGCGATAGATCAAGTCCACTCAAGGATTGGGAGCCGAATGCACCTGGATCTGACCAGCGGAGCCTCGACCCGTCCTGAATCGAGCAGCAATATCCTTGAAGATTCGCCTGTCGTTCCTGTTTTTTTCAAAGATCGCCTCACTCCGGAATTCTAAGACCAATGAATTTTTCCAGACCAAACGCGGCGGTCAATCGTCATAAAGGCGAATGTCGATTCCAAGGAGGAGCCATGCAGAGCGGACCTAAAGTTGTGACGTTGATTCTTGTGATAGCGTTTTTGATCTTCGCTGTTCAGACCTATGGTCAGAATACACCCTCATTTTTCGAAATATGGACCGACGGTGCCTGGCTTGGAGTGTCCCTCAGTGACCTCACCAAATCGAAGGCTTCCGATCTCAAGTTGCCTGACGAGAACGGTGTATTGGTCGAGCAGGTCGAGAAAGATTCACCTGCGGAAAAAGGAGGGGTACAGCCCAATGACGTGATCGTCCAGTTCAATGGAGTCAAAGTTCTTACGGTGCGACAATTCACGCGCATGGTGGGAGAACTAATCCCAGATCGGACGGCCAATCTCGTGGTGATTCGTGCGGGAGCCCAGAAGACCCTCACGGTCACACTTGGAAGGCGTCCCAGCCCGGATTTGGACGGAGCCTATTCCCTGAACCTTGCGCCACTCCGCAAAAACCTTGAAGATCTAACCGAAAGATTTCATGGGTGGGAAGGTCCACGAGAGCCAATGACCTTCCTCGCGGGGCCACGCCCGGCCAGGCTTGGCATCAATTTTGACTCTTTGACGCCTCAATTGGGCGAATACTTTGGGGTGAAGGATGCCCACGGAGTACTCATTACTTCAGTCCGGAAGGAGAGCCCGGCAGAAAAGGCCGGTTTAAAGGCGGGTGATGTGATCGTAGGTATCGATTCCAAAGAGGTCGCGTCAGCCGAGGATGTCACAAGAATGGTCCGGGCAAAGAGCGAGGGGGACTTGGTAATAAAAGTCCTCCGGGACCGGCAACCGAAGACGCTCACTGTCCATTTGGAGAAGCTGGATACGGAGTCCAGGCGCGGTCGCTACCGGCTGCAGACCATCCCCAAGAGTCCCTCGACCGCGGGCTCCATCATTTAGTCCCCGGGGAACCTGCCCAAACCAGGACCCAAGGCTTTGTTCGAGAACTTCAAAAAGGGTGCCACGAGGCACCCTTTGTTCGGCGAAGATGCGCGCCCCCCTCTCAAGACCATTTAAACGACGTGCCTCAACAGGGTTTCTTGTTTCTGATTAGTCGTTGCAATGTCCAGGTTCCTTCTGCCCACGCCCCGTTTCGTCCACAGTGATCAGCCGTCCTTAAAATCGAAAGACCAGTCCGAACGAAAGCCGGGTATTATTCTGTGAACTTCCACCGAAACGAGTCAGGAAATAATCCACCTGGATTGGCCGGACGGCCGTATGTGATCCCACCTTCACATCGAGACCGCCACCGAGAGCCATGGCGAAGGCGTTTTGCGAGACCACGTTGATATGGGCACCGCCAAAAAGGCTATGAACAAACGGGGTAATGAACGGCAACTTGCGATAGGAGATTTGGGGCCCGAACAGATACGAGTGTTGGTGGAAATCTCCGTAGTGTCCACTGAAATCACCAACAATCCCCAGGTAGTCATTTACGTTCCCCGCGACGGAAGCATTCCAACCGTTCAGGTGGGCCCCGCCCTCAGCCCGATAATAAGAATAGCCACCAAAAATTTCAGCATATGGCGCGTCCTTGCCCAGCGTGACCAGAGGCAAGAGCAAGAGGCACACCGTACCCAGAACCAGTCTTCGCATGATTGTATCCTCCTCACTTTGATGTCGGAGATGACTCGAGGTCCCTTGCGGGGGGACCTGAAGCTTTGATTTCATTAAGCCCAGGCGGGGTTGCCTGATGTGGGGAGAGCCTCGCGAACGAAAATAACATGAGATGATTGCCACAGCGGGGTGGGGAGTGTCCCGCGATCCCTCAGCGTAAACACAATCTTGAATGAATCCTTTTCCTCTGGGGGAAGGGATTCAACCCGGCTGATCAACTGGCTGGAACCCGGACTCAGTTCCAACAAAGCGAGTTCCGTATAGATCTCATCAAGTGTTTCCTCAGTGGTTCCTTCCAACAGCGTGCCATCTTCCCTTAAGAAACTCAGATCCGCCCCTTCCCTGAAGAAGTGATGGGCAAGGCACGCACACAGGGAAACAGCCCATTCAAAAGGCGCCGGATCGGCCAAAAGCCTGCCATCCGTCTTCGCATCAAATATCAAGATGAGGCGTCGCTCGTCCTCACGGGCAAATTCCTTGACTTTAAGGGACTCCGCCTTTGCGGAAGCCTTCCAATGAATCGTTCGGGCGGAATCAGTGACCGAATAGTCACGGAGGGCATACAAATCCATTCCCCGCCCCTTCAAATAGCTCTCAAACTCACCGCTAATCAGAGGCAAAATCTCGAAGAAGCTATCGACCGGCTCAATAGACGGGAAAACGATCAATTCCCGCAAATAAAGCGACTCTTTCCATTTAGTGATAAAGCCAAAAGGAAAGCGCGTGGAAAGTCGAAGACTCGATTGAGGGTACCGGCCGCGACGAACGAAAACGAGTTCCATCCTCCTCTTTTGAGAGGCCGCGGCAGAAAGGAGTGGAAAGTAGATTCGATGGAATGTGGGGGTCGCCCTCGCTTGAAGGGATGGCTCAACAGATATCGAAAATGAAGGAAGCCACCTCTTTCGGTTTTTCAGTGTTACAGTCGACCACGAAACCTGCCGGGCGAACAGCCGCTCCGGGAGATCCATTGAAACCTCAAGTCCCGAGAGCGTGGTTCTTGAAGCCACGCCGGAGATGACAATCGAGGCCAGCATCGTCGAAAGAACAATGAAAAGCAAGTTATTCCCGGTGTTAACCGCTGAAAGCCCAATCAACACCGTCACGCCGAAGTAGATCCACCCTTCCCGGGTGACCTTAAAGGCGATGCGGGTCCCCCCCCACTCTTTCCGAACCCGTCGTGCAAGGTAAGGAACCACAGTGAGGCAGACGAGGCCCGCCAATCCGAGCGCTACGAGGGCCAGAACGGAGGAGGTTATCAGTTGATTGTTTAAGGCCGCCGTCCGGGACGCCAGGCCAGCCGCCAAGGCAACGGCCAAGGTGACCAGGACGATGAGAAAATATCCCCAAGCCCGAAGATGGGTTCTTTCAAGGGACATGAGTGAGGTCCGAAGCCTGAATTCCGAACTTTTCGTGGGAGTCGATATCCGGATTTCGCCAGGAAAAAGATCTCCTGCGGTCTTCGAAAAGAAACCGGCCCGAATGCTTATTTCCGTCCAGGGTGTCCACGATGACGAGCGGAGCCCCGCCGTCAACAGAGATTCAGTCCTCCGCCCGAAGTTCAAATTTCACAATTCAGCTCAAAGCGGGACCTCCAGGGAGTCAAGGATCTCGTCGAGGACAAGTTCGGCTTGCTCGATCTTCTTGAGCGTGGATGAGAACTTGGAATTCACCGTCATTCGATGCGCAAACACCGGTTTGACCAGTTGTTTAATATCATCCGGAAGCACAAAATTTCGACCCTCAACCAGGGCCCATGCCTGAGCAGCCCGATAGAGGGACAACGAGCCACGGGGACTCACCCCCAGGGAGAGATGTTCATGCGATCGTGTTCGTTCGACAATCCGGAGGGCATAGTCAACAAGCGCCCCATCCACGGTGACACTCCGGACCTGTGCCTGGATTGCCAGGACATCCTCCGCATTCAAGACCGGCCTCAAGTCCTCAAGCGGGTGATGGCTTGACTGGCTGAGCAAGATCTCCTTTTCGCTGCCAGCCAGGGGATAGCCCATGGTAATCCGCATCAAGAAACGATCGAGCTGCGATTCCGGAAGGGGATAGGTTCCATGATGTTCCACCGGGTTTTGAGTGGCCATCACCATGAATGGCCTGGGTAAAGAATATGTGTGGTTATCGGCGGTCACCTGGCCTTCGTTCATTGCTTCTAGCAGTGAGCTCTGAGTTTTCGGGGTTGTGCGGTTGATTTCATCAGCCAGGACAATATTGGCGAAGAGAGGGCCCGCCTTGAACTCGAACTTCTGAGTTACCTGGTTGTAGATTGAAATCCCGATAATGTCGGACGGGAGCAGATCGCTTGTGAATTGAATCCTCTGGAAGTTGCAGTTGAAGGACCGCGCCATGGCGTGGGCAAGGGTAGTCTTTCCTACTCCCGGCACGTCCTCCAATAAAAGGTGTCCCCCCGCGAACAAGGCCACCACGGTCAGTCGGATGGTTTCGTTCTTCCCTTTGATGACAGTCGCAATAGACCGTTGAAGCGCCTGGATTTTCTCAAAAGCCTCACTTTTTCTTTCAATATGCTTATACAACTTAAGGCTCCGGAGAATCCCGTCAATTCCAGCGGAAGATGCCAGTGCAGTTTTCCTCGTTGACGCTCGATGGAAAGTTTGTTAGCTTAATCGCCGCCTTGGGGCGCTTAGCTCAGTTGGTAGAGCGTTCCCTTCACACGGGAGAGGTCATAGGTTCGAGTCCTATAGCGCCCACCAGTGCTTGGAAACAGATTCCCATATTCTGGCCCAATTGTTAAGAAAAATCCTCACAAGAGGCAATGGTCGCCTTTTTACGGAACCCCTCAGCCATGAGGGACGCTGACGCCATCACGCGTCGCCTTAGAGATCCAACCAGGCATGTTGAACATACCTCCTGCGCACGTTTCTCGCTTGATTGAATGCCGGTGGTCAGGTGAAGAGGAAGCCGTGAAAGCAGACCTCGAAACACGCTTTTGGAGAGGCGCACATTGGCAAGGGATCGCGACCCAATGGAATGGAGAGCCCGTTGATCCGCGCTGGGAAACCTCCTTTGCCAGTCGTTGGACTGACGGCTTTCTGTATTTTGGTTTTCACGCGCGATTTGAAAGCCTGACGATGGCCGAGCATCCCGTTATTCAAGGGCGGACTCATGAACTCTGGAATAAGGAAGATGTGGTTGAAATCTTTCTGGCGCCGGATCTCAACACCCCGAATCGGTACAAAGAGTTTGAACTGAGCCCTTCGTCCCAGTGGATTGAAATCGATTTGGACTCCGCCCGGAGTTTCAAGAACTTCGAATGGGTTTCCGGAATGGAATCACGAAGTGTTGTCAATCACAACGAAAAGCATTGGCAGGCCGAGTTCCGCGTTCCACTCCGATCGTTGGGAATAGTCGGGCTACCGGAGGGAACTCAGGTTGCCCTGAATGCCTACCGAGTGGAGATGAAGTCTCAGTTGTACCTCGCCTGGAGCCCCACACTAAGTCTCCAGCCTGACTTTCATGTTCCCGGGCGATTCGGACGAATGCTCCTCTCCCGGTGAACCGGAACGACGATCGTACGGAGAGCCCGTGCTTCCCTCTGTGTTCGGCCCGATGCAATTAAGCCCTGCGAGGACTGGGAACGAGGAACGTGTTGACAAGAAGGCTTTTTTTGCGAATGATGAAAACTTCATGAGGGCTCATTCCAAATGAACCTGCGCCGGGGACCCGGACCGACCCCCCTCAGTAAACCAGAACCCTCTGCCAGGGTGAGGAGATTCTATGCACGAATCAGAGAGTGATGCGACTTTTAAAGTAAGTGACAAGAGAAAATTTACTTCGGAGGGCGATCCCCGGGCGGAATCGGACGAGACCTTTAGAG
>JBAVHJ010000269.1:0-15891 GCA_049685715.1 Terriglobia bacterium
GTTTCATGCCGCAAAGATCAGGGTTCAAAAAAGAAATGGTTCGTTGGCTACTTTTTTTGTCTATTCCGCTGCGGAGTTAAATTCCAAATCCCAAAGCCCAAAATCCAAATGAAGTCCAAAGGCCAAATTCCAAACATCCCCTTGGGTGAGCTGGGTCTGAATGTTGCACACAGATTTGATACAAGGAGGAGATGAGGCTGCGACGCCTTTCCAAATTTGAGATTTGGAATTTGGATTTTATTTGGAATTTGGATTCTGGAATTTGGAATTTGCCTTTACGCTCCTTCAATATTCTCTCTCAACTTTTCCGCCTGGAAATGAGAGACGAGGGCATCGACCACGGGCTGCAACCGCCCGTCCATGATGTTATCCAACTGATGCAGGGTGAGGCCGATGCGGTGGTCCGTCAGCCGATTCTGTGGAAAATTATATGTCCGTATTTTTTCGCTTCGATCGCCTGTCCCCACCTGGGAGCGGCGGGCCTGAGCCATTTCCAGGCGTTGTTTTTCCTGTTCCATCTCGTAGAGCCGCGAACGAAGGACGCGCAGTCCCTTGGAGCGGTTCTTGATCTGCGATTTTTCATCCTGGCAGGAGACCACCAGGCCTGTCGGGAGGTGGGTGATGCGCACGGCCGAGTAAGTGGTATTGACGGACTGACCTCCCGGCCCCGAGGAGCAAAAGGTGTCGATGCGCAGATCCTTCGGGTCAATCTGGACTTCCACTTCGTCAGCTTCCGGCAGAACGGCCACGGTGACGGCGGAGGTGTGAATCCGCCCGCTGGCCTCTGTTTTCGGAACGCGCTGGACGCGGTGGACACCGCTCTCGTATTTCAACTTGCTGTACACCTTCGCGCCTTCGAAGACCGCGATAATCTCCTTGTATCCCCCGATCCCCGAAGCCGAGGAGGACATGATATCGACGCGCCAACCTTGGGACTCCGCGTAACGGGAATACATCCGGAAAATTTCGGCCGCAAACAACGTCGCTTCGTCTCCCCCCGTGCCTGCACGAATTTCCAGCAGCACGTTTTTCTCGTCATTGGGATCCTTCGGCAGTAACAAACGCTTCAACTCCTCCGAAATCTGGCCATCCCGTTGTTCTAAAAGCTGCATCTCCTGCTGGGCCATCGCTTTCATTTCCGGATCGTCCGAGGAATCCACGACAAGCTGCTTCGTTTCCCGCAATCGTTTTTGAATTTCCTTGTGTTCGCGGTATTTCTCGACGATGGGGGCGAGGTCGGCGTGCGCCCGGGCGGTCTTCTGGTATTTTGCCGTGTCACTCAGCACCTCGGGTTGAGCCAGCATCGCGGTCAGCTCTTCATACTTTCGTTCGATCGCTTCAAGTTTTGAAAACATGGAATCGAATTCCTTTGTCGTGTTCAGACGAGTCAGATGATTTAGAGAGGAGTCGGTGAAGCCGCCCGAAGCCGGGAGGCCGGACAGACCTCAACTGCGGAGGAACCACGGAAGGGACGCTAACCCTTAGGGGAGGAGAAGGCGTGTTCGAGCGACAAGGCCTCTTCCAACGCTCGAATACCGATGGAGAGCTGTGCATCGCTGGGAGGACGGGTGGTGATCTTCTGAAGCCACAACCCCGGGGTCGTCATCATCGCAAACAAGGATCCGGGTTTTTTGGCGGAAAATTTGATCACTTCATAGCTCAATCCCATAATGACCGGCAACAACAAAATCCGGAACAGTAATTTGAGGCCGAAGGAATGGAACGGGATAAAGGTGTACACCACGATTGAGACCAACATGACCGTCAGAAGAAAGCTGGTCCCACAACGCGGATGAAGCGTGGAATATTGCCGGGCGTTTTCAACAGTGAGGGGTTTCCCGTTCTCAAAATTGTAAACCACCTTATGTTCGGCCCCGTGATATTCATAAAGTCGCCGGAATTCCTTCCACAGACCGATGCCCCCAATGTATCCCACAAAGAGAAGAAGTCTCACCAGGCCGTCCACCAGATTGAAAAGGATCCGGTTTTCACCCCAATGGGAATGATCCTGGAAGTAAGTGGCCGCGGTCAGCGGCAGGAGTTTGAAGAGAAAAATGAAAAATGCCGTCGCCAGAACAGCGTTTACGGCGATGAACCACTTCCCGATCTCCCCACTCTTATTCGGTTTGACCTCGGAGGACTGCGGAGAACCCCCTGAGGGTTTCCCCTTCTGCGCCTCTGCATTCTCAAGGCTGTCGAGCACCTGGTCGGCCGAAAACTTGATGGCCTTCATGCCCAGGACAAAGGCCTGTCCCAGGATTCCCACCCCCCGGAAGACCGGCAGCTTGAAGAGAGGGTATTTTTCAGACACCCTGGGCACCGGCTCCTTGCGGACCGCCACCTCGCCCGTGTCCTTGTGGACGGCAATGGCGAACGAATGGGGCGACCGCATCATCACCCCTTCAATGACCGCCTGACCGCCGACCAGGAGATCTCCGGCCGGCTGCAGGACTGATTCATTGAGCAGGTTTGCGCTCGCCACAAAACCTTGAAACCAGAGCTTTTTATGTCTGTTCATGCGGTGTCCAAGCCCGTTGGCCAAACCAAGTTATTCCGATGCCAGAAAACGCTCACGCGTTGGTTACCGTTTTGCCGGCCTTGGGCTTTCCCTCGTACTTCTTCTTAAAGCGCTCGATCCGTCCCGCGGTATCTACCAGCCTTTGCTTGCCGGTAAAGAATGGATGGCAGCCCGAGCAAATCTCAAGACGAATCATGTCGGCCTTGTAGGTGGACCGCGTCTTGAACGAATTCCCGCAGGCGCAAACACATTGGACCTCGTGATACTTTGGATGAATTCCTTCTTTCATTTCAGCTCCTCTGTGCCTTCTCCGGACTCGTTCCGAAACGACCTACTATACTACAGAACGTCATGCTGAGCAACCGGGTCAAAGGTAACTCGGCGCACGCTGCCGGCAAGATCCGTTGCCCTGAGACAAGCACTCTTTAATTACGGCAAAAAATGGGGGACTGCATCTCGCAGTCCCCCATTGAAGAACCAATCACCAAGCTACACGTAACGAGGTGCACTTACCACGTGAACCGCGCACCCAGCTGCACGGTGAATGCAGGAACGCTGGCCGTGTTCCCGAATCCCCCTCTTCCAAGGAATCCTGTAGGTTGAGCGAAGTTTGACGCACTGGCATTGGCCTGGAAGTTGTTCCCGAAGTTTGCGGTGTTGAAGAGGTTGTAAAACTCCAGGTAACCCAGGGCCTTGTAACGATCCTTAAAGCTGAAGGTCTTAGTCACGCGGAGGTCGGTTTCAAAGAATCGCCCGGGGGCCTTGCTGCCATCAGCAAAAACCCCGCCTCGCAGGATGTTGATCGACACTTCCTGGCAACCCGGAGTGCTGATGACAGTCGTCAGAGTGGATCCCACACAGACACGATCGTTGGTCGAACGACCATCTCCATTGAGATCGCGCCCTGCCAGGAAATCATAGGGACGTGCGGATGCCAACTGCAAAATCGGGGAGAGTTCGATACCAAAGGGCAAGTCAAACACGCCACTGAACACAAAGCGGTGGCGTTCATCAAAAAGGGTCGGCCCGAATTCTCCGGGAAGGAACTGATCAGAGGGAACGATCGCGATGCCATTGCCACTGTAAGAAGCAGTCGGCCGTCCCCCCCATGACTGCGACTTCGACAGGACGTAGGACACCTGGTAAAGCATCTTCCGACTGAAACGCCGCTTTAACTGGAGGGTCAAGCCATCGTAACGCGAACGGTTGGTGGAGCCGATCATGTTGATCTGTCCCAGACGGTCGGCGGGCAGACCCGCCGCCACAAAAGCACTTGCCAGGAGTCGCGCGCCGCCATTCACCGCCGGATTGATGTTTTGCACGCGGGGTTCGTGAATTCCGAGAACGTGAACGTAGTCTCCCGCGAACACAAAATCTCTCGCGAACTCATGAGAGCCCCCGATCGACCACTGTTGGGAGTACGCGTCTTTGATATCGGGATCGTTGATACGGCCGAAGGCGCCCTCGGCGATGTCCGTATTGGTCCCCGTGGGCTTGGGCAGCGTATTCGGATCAAAGTTCCAACTGAAGCTGCACAACGGACCCTGACACCCGGGGGTTCCCGGGGGTTTAGAGGCCGTCAGCTGCAACAATTGCTGATAGATGGTCGCGTTGGTCTGTTGCAGGGAGAACAGGGTGAGGTTCTGGAACACCTGATCGTAATAGATCCCATACCCTCCGCGGATGACACTCTTTCCATTCCCATGGGGATCCCAGGCAAAGCCGACGCGCGGTTGGAATTCTTTCAACGACGCCGAGGTGCGAGTCAGGTCTTGCTGGGCAATGGGATTGTTGATCTGTCCCAGGACCTTCATCGTGCGGTTGTTGGACTGGTCGTTGAGGAAATTAATATTGGCATCCCAGCGGAGACCGAGGTTCAACGTCAGCCGAGGGGTCACCTTGAAATCGTCCTGCACATAAAAGCCCAACTGGTGCGGGGTCTGACTGAAGGTTCCGCTGCCCCCAAAGAAATCGATTTCCTGGATGGCGCCGGGAGTCGCGAATCCCTGCGGGTAGAGGACGTGGTTCGATGTGATCTTGGAGGGATCATCAAAGAACGTAACCTGGTAACCGTTTGCGCCAAAGAAGAAGGAGCCGCCCAGCTTCGACATGTACGTCTCGTCAACTCCCACCTTCATGTTGTGCCGTCCGACCTGAAAGGAAAAGTCATCCCGGAACTGCCATTTCCGAATATCGGTTTCCTGCGGCACGTTCACATTCGCGCCCACGCCATCCGGCAAAGACGGGAAAATGACGTTGGGATTCGTCGTGACCCCCAGGATCTTATTGACAAAGTCCTGGAAGTGAAAGGTGAACTGATTGACCTTGGTGGGGCTGAGGGTATAGGAATGGTTGACCACCAGATCGAAGAAGCGGTTGGTGTCGGTGTTTCCTCCTGTCAAATCCGTGTCTGCGGGAGACGCCACCTGATCGTTGGGCGAGGCATTTTTCTGCCCGGCAAAACGATACCCCATCCGCTGACGTTCACTGATGATGTGATCGAACTTGATCGTGTATTGGGTATCATCAAACGGGGTGGGGATGACCGGCACAAAATTTGCGGTCGGAACGAGTTTGATTTCCGGAGCCAGATTGGAGTTCACAATGTTATCGGAGCGCTCGCGCACGTGCTCGAAAGCCCCGAATACGAACAATTTGTCTTTAATGAGGGGCCCGCCCGCCGACCCTCCAAACTGCTGGCGATTGAAGGTGGGCTTGCAGTCTCCCGTGGCTGTCGTCCCACAATCCCCTGCGGCTTGGGTCTGATTTTCGAAAAAGTCCTGCATCCGGAGGCTGCGATCACGGAAAAACCCGAATCCGGATCCGTGGAATTCGTTGGTGCCGGACTTGGAGATGACATTGATGATGCCGCCCTGGCTATGAGCGGCCTCGGCACTGAAGCGATGGGTTTCAACTTGAAATTCCTGGATCCCTTCGATCGTGAAATTCTGCAGCAACCCGCCCACCACATTGTCTTTGTCGTTGCCTCCATCCACGTTAATCGAAACGTTGCGTCCATCACCGCCCGCCATCGAGATGGTTCCCACTCGCGTTTTCGTCGGATCGTAAGAGACGGCCGGGCGCGCTTCGGGAATGATGTAGGTCAGCGAGGCAAAGGTACGCGTCAGCAGCGGCAAGTCTTGTACCTCCTTGGGAGACACCACGCCTCCCAGGTCCGACTTGGTGGGCTCCACCAGAGCTGACGCTTCGTCGACCGTAATTGTCTCAGCCAAAGAGGCGGGTTTCAGTTGAACGTCGAAGTGGACTTTAGCGCCCACGTTGATTTCCATGGATTTCTGAACCACGGTCGCAAACCCCTTCATTTCCACTTTCAGCTCATACGTGCCCGGTGGAAGAAGGGTGATCGCAAATTCTCCCGTCTCACTCGACACGGTGCTCCGTGAAAACCCGGTGCTCAGATTACTTACTGTAATCGAGGCGCCCGGCACAACCGCATTGGAGGTGTCAGTGATTCGGCCGTTGATATCGCCGGTAGCCACCTGGGCATACGCAGGGACAGCAAGGCTCATGGCGAATCCTGCGGCAAACAGTACCATCAGTACCGCTTGAAAGACCTTCGTAAAGGAAAACTTCATAGCTCCTCCGTTGTAATTTCGGTTTGAACGCAACTCAAGGGTTGTACCAGCCTCGGGTAGTGAGCAGGAACCATAGAAGTCTTTCGAGTCTGAGCTTCTTTGCGATGCGGGATGGCCGAAAGCTGAAGGTCATCTTCTACATGACCTGAGGAAAAAACCCCTATCCCGAAGTCGCTGGAAAAAGGGGCTCCGACGCGTTCCCCCCTCCCGGAACCCGTCGGCTCTCAATCCAAATCTGATACCGGAACGAACAAAACCATAGCAATGGAATCGCCACTCATTTCAAAAAGATTGAACCCCATACCAACGAGACCTATCTTATTGAATTATATGAACAAATTAAATGCAAGTGATCCCGTCTTCTGTATCTTACTGGACTATAACGGTCTAAATAATCCCAAAACTTGTAGCGGGGTATTTCAGAAATGAAATTGTTCCTGCCTACATGAGGCGCTCTTGCAATAAGAAAAATGTGAGGGAGATGGCTGCCAGAATTCAGAGGATGATCTGATGGCCAAGATTGTACCGGTTGCCAGGAAAGAGCCTATCGAGAGCGGGATTGACAGGAAATCTCCTGTATTGGGGGCGATTTAGGTTGGATTCTGATGCTCCAACTGATTGATGCCGCCAGGAGGAATACTTGGCAGGACGGTAGGCACATACAGCTAAATTGTTGGTAGGCTATAACAAGCCCTGTTAGTAGTGAACGAGGGAAGTTACTTCGATGCCGCCCAGCTTCTTTCGGCCGCCCAAAAAGTCCAGCTCGATGACAAAAGCTGCAGCGACGAGTTCCCCTTTGAGCTGACGGATGAGGCGGACGACCGCGGCGGCCGTTCCACCGGTTGCGAGTACATCATCCAGCAGCAGAACGCGCTGTCCCGGGGTAATGGCGTCTTTGTGAATCTCCAGGGAGTCGGTGCCGTATTCCAGGTCGTAAGTGATGCTTTCGGTCTCAGCAGGGAGCTTATGGGGTTTCCTCACCGGAACAAACCCCGCCCCCAAAGCAAACGCCACGGTCGGGGCAAAGATGAATCCGCGCGCCTCGATCCCGCACACGAGATCGATCTTCTGATCCCGAAATATTTCGGTCAGGCTGTCAATGACCCGGCGGAATCCCCGTGCGTCCTTCAGCAAAGTCGTAATATCGTAAAAGAGAATCCCCTTCTTGGGAAAATCAGGGACCTCGCGAATCAGTTTCTTTACTGTCTCCATGACCGGGCTACCCTCCCTCAATTTGAAATTGCCTGTAATCGGGATCCACCGAAGTGACATCCTCTTCCAGATGGGTGACTCGCGCCATCAGGGGGCCTTCGAGCAGTTTCTCCTTCAATCCCTCCAGTTGAGCGGGGTTCCCCATGGCATAAACCTCCACATCGCCATCGGGAAGATTCTTCACATAACCTTTCAACCGAAGCTGGCCAGCCCAATGATAGACAAAATAGCGGTATCCAACGCCCTGGACGCGGCCTGAGACTCGATAGCGACGAGCAGTGGTTTTGGAAGGGGCGCTCATGCGAACCACTCTCACGACGGGGAGCTTATCGGTGAATTCGTGTTCCCACTGGCAGAACATTTTCTGGGGAGTGTCTGTGGTCCTATATTCAAAGGGGCCTTAGGTCTGCTCGAAGTGGCCGCGCTGAACGCTTGACCTCTCAGCGGCACAAAAAGAATCCCCATCAACCCGGCAATCATCGACGGGATTGAAAATCGTGCTTAGCTTTTCATTGAAGTAAGACGTTTGAACCACCCGCGCTTGTCTAACCTGGCCTCTTGAGTAAGTGCCTGTTGCCACGCGGACAGTGACTTCAACGCCTGAAAATCCGTCCGGTCCAGGTGCAAGGGCGTGATCGATATCGAGCCGGCTTCGATGGCTGCAAAATCAGAACCCGTGTCGCCGTGATTCAACCCCGGCGGTTCTTGCAACCAGAAATATTTCCGACCGCGCGGATCCTTGCTCTCGAGCAGCACGTTCTTGTTGCGTTTCTTTCCCTGGCGTGTGAACTCAACCGCCCCCGTCCAGTTCGTCGGGACATTCACATTGAGGAGGACATCTTCGGGAAGACCTTTTTCGAGGACTTTCTCCGCGAGTTTTGCGGCAAATTCGGCCCCGGGTTTGAAATCCGGATCGCTTCGCGCTGCGAGTGATACAGCGATCGAAGGGATTCCGTTGAAAGTTCCTTCCAGGGCCCCGGCGACCGTCCCGGAATAGGAGATATCATCGCCCAGATTGGGTCCCTTGTTGATCCCGGAGACCAAAAGATGAGGAGGCGTCTCCAGAATAGTCCGCAGCGCCAGGATGACACAATCCGCCGGTGTGCCTTCCACCGTGTATTCATTGTCAGAGATCGACGTATAGCGTATGGGGGAATGCAAGGTAATGGAATGCGAAACCGCACTCATCTCGCGGTCGGGGGCGACCACGATGACATCGCCGATCGCGGTCATTGCATCCCGAAGGGCTCGAAGCCCCTCGGAATGAAAGCCGTCATCATTGGTGATCAGAATTCTCGCCAAGAGAGTTGTCCCGCCTCAGGTATGAAATTCGGTCTCACCGGACCCGGGCAAAAGAACGAATCCTTTTACCTCCTCACTCGCTGTCCTGCATGTCGCGCTTGAGGGGCCATTGTGAAATCCTCTTCCACCCTGTTCTTCTTCAATTTGGATTCATTTTGGGCGTGCGTTTGGGGGCAACTCATAAAAACAAAATGGTCGGGGCGATCCGATTTGAACGGACGACCACTCGCACCCCAAGCGAGTGCGCTACCAGGCTGCGCCACGCCCCGACAAGCCTATTGCACTCAAGCCTTCTTCCCACTTCACAGCCGAATCATGGTCGGGGCGAATGGATTTGAACCATCGGCCTCTCGGTCCCGAACCGAGCGCTCTACCAGGCTGAGCCACGCCCCGGTTTCCCTAACTTCCTGTTGCAGGTCAAGATCGTACAGGCGGAGAATTGACCCTGCAAGTGACCGGCGAATTTATCACTTTTTGTTCAACAATGTCAAGATTGACTCCAGTTCCGTCTTGACCTGCTGCAACATCTGTTCCCCTTCGCTGGAGCGGAAAAGCGACAGCGTCTTGCCATGGCCGCGCGCGGGCGTTCCTTCCCCCGGATCCTTGCTCCCGTTATGCCGCGCCATCCTTTTTCGGGCGCCCTCAATCGTGAATCCTTCGTCGTACAGCAAGCGCTTTATCTCAAAAACCTTTTCGACGTCTTTCTTCCGGTAGACGCGCCATCCTCCACGATTCTTTTCGGGGGTGAGCGTCTTGAATTCCGATTCCCAGAACCGGAGAACATACGGCTCCACCCCCACCAGCTTGGCCACTTCGCTGATCCGAAAAAAGAGTTTTTCGGGATTCTCTCTTAAGAGTTTCTTCATACTTTAAGAGAAGGTGAGGCGAGCCCTCGAATGAAGTTCGCGTCCGTTCTCCATCTCCGTCCGACTTCGAAACAAGATCCCTTCCATCAAAAATTTTACCACCCCGCGAACGGTTTCAAAAGGCGAAAAAAAGGAACCCTCGTAACCCCTTTAGTCGGGACGACTACTTTTTCAACCGTTGCTTGATCCGGATCGGAGTCCCCTCAAAACCAAACTGTTCGCGGAACCGGTTGATGAGAAACCGCTCGAAGGAAAAATGGAACTTGCTTTTCCGATTCGTGAACAACACGAAGGTCGGGGGGGCGACACCGGTTTGAGTGGCGTACAGGATCTTTGAGCGTGAGGAGACCGGAACGGTCGCCCGGCTGAGGTCGATGGATTCCACAAAGCGGTTCAACTCGGCCGTGGGGATCCGCCGCTCTCGCTCCCCGGCGATGCGCTTCACCCGCTTCAGCAACGAGGTGAGGCGCTGACCGGTGAGGGCCGAGATAAAGAGGACGGGGGCGTACTCCAGAAATTTTGCTTTCTGACGGACCTGCTCCTCAAACCGGATCGTTGAATCCGACGCCTTCGTCATGAGGTCCCACTTGTTCACCGCCAGTATGACGGATTTCCCGGCTTCGTGGGCATAGCCGGCGATGGTGGCATCCGGAGCCGTGATCCCTTCCACCGCATCGATGAGCAACACCGCGACGTCGCACTGTTCCAGATGCTTCCGGGCGAGCACCACGCTGAGCCTTTCAGCGAGGAGTTTTGTCTTTCCCTTGCGCCGGATGCCTGCGGTGTCAATGATTCGAAAGCGGGTGCCTTCGCGCTCGATAACCGCATCGACGCTATCCCGGGTGGTCCCCGCAATCGGCGTCACAATGGAGCGCTCCTGGCCACAGAGCGTGTTCAATAAAGTGGACTTGCCCACGTTGGGGCGGCCGATGATGGCCACCCGGATCTCCGCAGAACGCCGATGTAGAAACCTCCCTTCATTCACGCGTTCCTGATCCTTCCCGGATGAATCCGCCGGAGTGTCTCGAACCTTGGTGCGTTCAAAGTCAGCACGGGAGAGGATCTCATCGAGCATCTCTGCAATGTTCTGGTTGTGCTCCGCCGATACGAAGAAGACGGGTTGAATTCCCAATCGATGGAATTCACCGGCTTGCTCCACCTGTCGGGGTGAATCCACCTTGTTGACGACCAGCGCCAGGGGCTTCCCGGTGCGGCGTAACAGCCCCGCGAGTTCTTCATCGAGCGAAACCACGCCATCGCGCGAATCCACAACCAGGAGGATCTGTGCGGCCTCCTTAAGGGCGATTTGAGCCTGCCTGAGGATGCTCTGCGCGATGACATTTTCATCATCCGGGATCATTCCCCCCGTATCCACAATTTCGGCGTGCCTCCCCTGCCATTCACACTCCCCGTAAATCCGATCCCGGGTGATCCCCGGTTCATCTGTGACAATGGAACGCCGCTGGCCGACCAAACGGTTAAACAGGGTCGATTTCCCGACATTCGGTCGACCCACAATAACGATAAGTGGAAGCTTCTGCATTTGAATAAAGTCCAAAGTCCAAGGTCCAAGGTTCAAAGCTTAAAGTCTAAAATCGAATATCAAAATCCATGATCGTTTCTTAATCTCGCAAGGCTCCGAATTCCGACTTCTTGCTTCCGGCAACTGGTGGGTTCTTCTGACAACTGAGAGCTGACAACTGCTTTCCTGACACCCGGCACCTGGTACCTGATACCCTTCTCTTACCGGCTTTGAACTTATTCGTCGATGGCAGATCTGTCAAGGTGAGCTTTTCACTGCCCGAAGAGGGGACCGGTTGACTTGCTCAAGGAGTGCGCTATAGTCTTCTGTGTTTCTCATGCGCAATGGAAGGCAATGACAGATCAACGCTCCCTCTTTGGACCTCAAGGAAAGATCTCCCGGCTCCATCCACAGTTTGAATTCCGTCCGGGGCAACTCCAGATGGCGGAGGCCGTGTCCGACGCCATAGCGCATGAACGTCATCTGATCGTTGAAGCGGGAACAGGAACGGGAAAAACCCTGGCGTACCTCATTCCGGCGGTGCAAAGTGGAAAGCGCGTGGTCATCTCCACCGGCACGAAAAACCTTCAGGAACAACTCTTCTTCAAAGACATCCCCTTCGTCGAGCAGCTCTTTCCGGGGAAGTTCAGCGCCTGCCTGATGAAGGGCCGCGCGAATTACCTTTGCCTCAAGAAGTTCACCGAGGCCCAGTCACAGCCCGTATTTGAGTCCATGGGTGAGGTGGACGCTTTCCATGAGATCGAGGCGTGGGCGAAGCGCACCGAGACTGGAGATCGCGCGGAGATCGAGGATTTCCCTGAGGATTCCCCGCTGTGGCCCCGTCTGGATGCCCGCGCCGAAGATTGTCTGGGGCAGAAGTGCCCGGATTACGAGCGCTGTTTCGTGGTGCGTATGCGGGAGCGCGCGCGGGAGTCCGATCTCATCATCGCCAACCATCACCTCGTCTTTGCGGATCTTGCGGTCCGGGAGAGCGATTTTGGTGCGGTCCTTCCGGAGTACGAGGTTCTCATCCTGGATGAAGCGCACACCATCGAGAATATTGCGACGCAGTATTTCGGGATTCAGGTCTCCAACTATCGTGTCGATGAACTGATCCGCGACACAGGGACGGCCCTGAGGGCGGAGGAGGTTGCGAGCGAAGAGATCCCTCAGGCCCTCATCCAGCTTTCGGTTCGATCCGCGGAATTTTGGGGGACGCTGGCGAAGCCGGAAGGGCGTTATGACTGGCTTTCCATGCTTCCTCACCTCGAGAACCGTGAAGAGCGTTTCCAGTCGTTCACCGCTTCCCTGCGAAGTCTCGAAAATCATCTCGAAAAGCTCCCCGAGAAGCCCGAGGCCCTCTTCGGACTGATCCGTCGATGCCGGGCGCTCTTGGCCGACCTGGAGTTTCTGATGCAGCATGAATCCCGGGATTATGTTTACTGGTTAGAGTGCCGGGGGAGCGGTCGGCGTCGTGGCCCAGCAGGACGGGATCGTCCGGCGCGGGTCGGAATCTTTCTTCAAGCCTCCCCGATCCATGTCGCCGCTCTGTTGAAGGAGCGATTGTTCGATCAGGTGCACACTGCCGTTTTGACTTCGGCGACCCTCTCGGTGGAGGGGCGCTTTGATTTTATTCGATCCCGCGTGGGACTGGACGACGCCCGGGATGCCCTCCGAATCCGGGAGGTCTTGTGCGCCTCCCATTTTGACCACGAACGGCAGGCGATCCTCTTTGTCCCTACCGATCTTCCGCCGCCGGGCTCAGCTCAATATACGGACCGGTCCGTCGAGTTGATTGCGGACCTTCTCGAATTAACGCGGGGCCATGCCTTCATCCTCTTCACTTCCATTCGTCAGATGGAGAAATCCTATCGCGAATTAAGGAAACGCGTGGATTATCCTGTGTTTTTGCAGGGGGAGACCGGAAGAACGGCCCTGCTCAACAAATTCCGCAAGACACGGCACGCGGTCCTGTGCGCCACCGCAAGCTTTTGGCACGGGGTAGACGTCGTGGGAGAGCAGCTAAGCTGTGTTATAATAGACAAGCTTCCGTTCGCCGTCCCCGATGATCCCATCGTCAGGGCACGAACCGAAGCCTTGGAAGCTGCCGGGCACAATGGTTTCCTGGAATACCAGGTTCCTGAAGCTATCATCCAGCTTAAACAGGGACTGGGCCGGCTCATCCGTTCAACACGAGATTATGGACTGCTGGCCGTGCTGGATGACCGCGTGGTCCGGAAGAACTATGGTCGTTTGTTCCTCTCCAGTCTGCCGAACTACCAGGTGACACACCACATTGGCGAGGTCCGACAGTTCCTGGAGGGGCACCGTAGCGCCCGCCGTGGGACAACGTCATCCGCTGCGAAGGGCCCGGTTTAGAGAAAGAGGGGGGGCGAAGCCGTGGACGCTACGGCTGATGCCGAAATGAAGTACAAATGCTGGTTGACGGTAACCGCCCTGTGAACATCGTAAGAGTGCCTGCCTTCGAAAACAACCCCGCTCACCGGGACGTCTCAGGACACGCAACCGGTTGTATTCAAGACCGGGGTAGCACAAAGGGCCTCGTCGTCGTACAATGTACGGCCGTTTCCGCCTCGGCTCGACAATCTGGATGGCCTTGGAATGGGAACAGGCGTGAAGTCTGAAGTCGATCTAATGAGGGCGTGAAGCGGGGTCGGAGTAGATTCATGACAGAATCACCCAAGCGGTTGGGAGTGGTGTTGGCCAGCGGCGGTTTGGATAGTTGTGTAACAGCCGCCTTCGCACGCCAGACGCACCGGCTCGCAATGTTGCACGTGGATTATCATCAACTTACGGCCACCCGTGAACGTCAGGCCTTTGAAGCTATTGCCGATTTCCTGGACGCGGAGAAACGCTGGGTCACTACGGTGGATCACCTCCAAAGCTTTGGGGGATCGTCGCTGACGGACTACAACATCGCGGTCTCACCGGCGAACCTCGAATCAAAGGAAATTCCATCCAGCTATGTTCCTTTTCGTAACGCAAACCTGCTTTCCATCGCCACTTCATTGGCAGAGGTGTTGGGGGCGAGCGAAATCTTCGTGGGGGCGGTGGCTGAAGATAGCTCGGGCTATCCTGATTGTCGACGGGAGTTCTATGACGCCTTTGAACGGGCGATTGAACTGGGAACAAGGCCGGAGACCCATATCCGCATCCTCACCCCCGTGATCGGCCTGAGGAAATGGGAGATTGTCCGCAAGGGTATCGAGCTGAGAGCCCCTTTGCATCTCACGTGGTCGTGTTACAAGAACTGCGATGCGGCTTGCGGAGAATGCGACAGCTGTGCCCTTCGCCTTCGGGGATTTCAGGAGGCCGGAGTGGAGGATCCCATCCCGTACGTGCAAGAGCCTGCCCTCATAGCCCGGGCGTGAGTTCGCGGTGGAGAGGATGGGAGCGTGCGTTCCTCGGACTTTGATAAGCGGTTAGAAGGCTTTTTATGAATGTCAGGAGTTTGAATTGAATTCTCAGGAAACAGGGCTCGACCTTATAACGCAATTGCTTAAATAATACTTTTGGATACGGTTGATGAATGATCCCTCTCGCGGGGAGCTGCATCGATCAGTGGAGGAATTCATGATGAGAAAAGTTTTTGGGGGTTTCACGTTAATTGCAATCATGCTCGCGGCCTTTACCTTCAGCTCAAGGGTGATGCTGGCGCAAACCGGTGGGTTGGAAGGAGACATAAAGAATCTCGACGGTCAGCCGATTGTCGGTATCGATGTCCAGATCGATCGCAAAGACATCAAACAGCACTTCCAAACCAAGTCCGACAAAAAAGGGCACTACTTTCATGCCGGTCTGCCGAGTGGCATGTACCGCATCTCGCTATGGCAGGATGGAAAGGAATTCACCTACCACGACAGTGTCCGCATTAGCGTCGGCGAACCCACACACCACGATTTCGACCTCAAGGCTGACCAGGAAGCCATACAGAAAACGATGCCGAAAGAGCTGAAGGAGAAGCTTGAAAAGCAGGAAAAAGAAATGAAAAAGGTTGGGGACATGAGGAAGCATTACGACGATGGCAACACGCTCTATGCCAGCAAGCAGTTTGAGCAGGCCCTCGCCGAATTCAAAACCGCTTCGGAAATGGACCCGTCCCAGTATGTTATTTTCGCCCGCATCGCGGAAACCGAAGAACAGCTCAAGCAATACGACGAGGCGAGCACGAATTATCAAAAGGCCATTACGATCCTGGAACCCCAGGCCGAGCAGAAGGCAGATTTGAAGCAGGCCCTGGCCGACTACTACAACAACTACGGGGGTGCTCTGGCCAAATCTGGAAAACCCAAGGATGCCCTGGAGGCGTACAAGAAGGCAGTGGGCCTGTTCCCTGCCAAAGCGGGGATGTATTACTTCAATCTGGGAGTGGTGTTGACGAACTCGCGTGCTCCTCTGGAGGATCGCCTGGCGGCCTTCAAAAAAGCGATCGAGGTGGACCCCAATAATGCCAGCGCCTATTTCCTCTATGGTCAGGCGCTTTCAGAAAAAATGACCTTCCTTCCGGATGGAAAGATCTCCGCTCCCCCCGAAATGTTCGAGGCGCTGAATAAATACCTCGAACTGGAACCACAAGGCAAGTATGCGGAGGGAGCCAAGGGCCTGATCGCGGCCGCGGGGCAGACCGTGCAAACCTCCTACGGAACTAAAAAGGAACCCACGAAGCCAAAGAAGTAATCTTCCTTTTTGGCACCGACCGCGAGGATTAGTCGTCAGGACGGGGAAGGGTTCAAGGGACCCCCGGGCTGAACACACAATCTTGAGATTCAATCGAGCCCGAAATCCGGAGAATGGATCTCTGGCTGAAGGTTGTCGTTCCATGCCCGTCCTCTTTCCCCCGGCTCATTTTGACTA
>JBAVHJ010000270.1:0-8068 GCA_049685715.1 Terriglobia bacterium
TCTCAGAGCCAATTCCAATTTGTAGCGACCCGCTTTGAGGGGCACCGCCGTTTGGTAATAGGATGCCCCCTCCGACATCTCGTTGAAAAAAGGCTTGGGGATTTCGGATTTTATTTCAGCTTCGAACGCCTCCCTGATACGCCCGACGGACTCCTCGGGGTCCTTGATTCTTCCAAAGAGGTTGACAGTACCCACCATTTTCCCAAATCGCTCACGGTAAGTCATATCTCTATTCTTGATTTGTATGCTGATGAAGGTCAGAACCGTGGCATCCGTAACCTTTGTGAAAGCAAGGTGGTATTTAAAGGGTAGAAGATCATAACGAACCTTGACGCCTAATGCTACTTCCAGTTCTTTATGTCTTATTCTAGGCGGCTTAACAATACTAACATCAAGGCACAGAATGGAGTGATCAGATGCCTTACAACCAGGTTCATTGGTAATGTAACTCTCTTTGACTCTATTGAGGAGGGACTCCATTGCTACATCGGTGATTAACCGGTAATTGCCGTCCCGGGATTGGTCCAGAAACTCGACGGTGACTTCCTTGTCTGGGGGAGAGACTGGCACACGATGATAGCGCCAGACCTCAGGAACAGAGCCTACGGTGGGTTTTGACTCAATCTGGTCGGGTGGCCCCAGGAGGATGTAGATCCTGCCCCGATCAGTCTTCCAACCAGGGACATCTGTTGTGAACTTCTCGTTGGCATATACCATTCGCCGGTAATGTTCGTCCCTGAACTCGTTTTCCAGGGTATCGCGTGTCGGATCACGCCGGAACCAAAACATCGTTATAAACAGCTCTCGTTCTTCATCGGTGGCCAACCGCTTAAAGCCGATCCGCTCTCCGTTGGTGATGATATAAGCCACATCCTGCTCCAGCCAATTTTGAAAATAGGGATCAAAAGCTTCCTCAGGAACAGATGAGCTCCCTATCCCGTTTTCATCTTCGGCCATGAACCTCTTTGACGGAACAGACAGGATGAACAAAAACAAAATGGCGAGGACTCCAATAAATTTGAGAGGATTTTTCATGATTAAGCCAAATTCAAATATCGCAGTGACCTCGTGCTAACGTCTGGCGCGTCACCCGTCCGGCGCGCTTCTGCTTTTTGCACCGGGGTGCTTGCATCCGCGGGTTAGGCATCTTTACTCATGGCGAGTTTTGGTTTGTTGAATCCTCTCAGCTTTCGGATCCCTTGAATCACAAGGAAAATTGCCGCCGAGTAAATCAGCCAATTGAGCAAGATAAGAACATACATTCCCCAGAAACTGATACCTAAACTTAAAGCAGAACCGTACGTTCCGTCTATCCCGCGATGCCGAAGACCCAGGACGAGCAGGTGAAACCATATGAATAAGGCCGGGGTGACAAGATAAAAAGCGGCACAACCCAAAGCGGATACAGCAAAGCGGCTTGGAAGTACCGCGCGAGGGAGAAGTGCAATGCACAATCCCAATCCGATCGCAAGAAACCAGGATTTTGACTTATCCGATTTCACAAGGCCTCCAAAGCATACCAAACGTCCGACGCGCTTTTACTCTTGTCGCCGGACGGGTGCACGTGCTGGTCAGGCTGCCAACGCCAACACTTGCAACTTGACAATATGTCAGTTATGACATATTCTACTTCTTGCGTGGAACACCCACCCAAGCCGCTCGCGTGGTTGCAAGGCGAAATCAAGACGCCGCCCTTTTCCAGAATGGCACGGCTGGAGGCGGGCTTCTTGTTGAGACGCTCCAAAATGGCGAGCGCTTAACCATGCCAGTGTCCCGACCCATGCCTTCGATTGGACCCCGTTGTCATGAACTGCGAATTAACGATGAAAACATGACTTGGCGAATCCTATACAGAATTGATGACGATGCGATCCTCATTCTGGATGTCTTTCAGAAGAAAACTCACTCGACGCCTCGGCGCGTGATCGAGGCCTCGAAGCGCAGGATCCGCCAGTATGATGAATGACGGAGAAAAACACTTATGGAGAAAACAAAGAGAAAGCGTCTCGAAAGTAAGGGCTGGAAAGTCGGCACGGTCCAGGAGTTTCTGGATCTTTCCACTGAAGAAGCCGCCTACATCGAACTGAAGCTTGCTCTGAGTAAGACCTTTCAGCGGCGCCGGCGTGAAAAGAGACTCACCCAACAACAAGCCGCAAGAATTCTCAAGTCCAGCCAATCCAGAGTGGCGAAGATGGAGGCGGGTGACCCTTCTGTCTCTCTCGACCTCCTTGTTCGCTCATTGCTCGCCTTGGGGACTCCAAAACGAGCGTTCGGTCGAATACTTTCCTTCTCTTAGCTCTTGGGCCAACCAGACGATTGGTTTTCAGCGGTGGCTGCGCCGGCGCCGCGGTCCGCCGCACCGCGGGGTCAGGCGTCGTTCCCCGGTTGAAGCCCCCACACGCCAGTTCCCTCTCAGACTGTCGCTCCGTACCGTCGGAGGAGGTCATCGACCCGGGTGTCCCCGGACGGATAATCGGCAGCTTCGACCTGTGCACCGGCACGAAGGAGTGCTTCGATGATGTTGAGATGATCGATCCTCCGCTCATGGATGGCCGACCAGACGGCTGTCCCCAGGACCGTGCCGCCGTACATATTCTTCACTTCGAGTGGGACCCTGTGTTCAATCAGCAGCTTGACTGTGTTCAGTTGCCCTCTATCTGCGGCCCAATGGAACCCGTTGAGTCCGGTCTTCGACCCTCGAAGGGGATCCACGCCCTTATTCAAGAGGAATGCGACGATATCAGTTTGACCAAGGAAGCATGCGCACGTGAGCGCCTCGTGAAGTGCCGCTGGCTCGGTGTCAAACCACCCCTTCTCAAACCAGGCGAGAATGGGGCAAGGACTTTCACGAGACTTCTGATCCTCGAACAGCGGTGCAAGCCGCGAGAAGTCACCCCGCAGAAGTCCATCGGTGGCTTCGCGGAATGCCTGGCGGTCCTCAGTGTCGGATTGTGTCATCTCTCTCCCCGGTATTGCGTCTGACGGACAGGGCTTAAGCTGCGGGTCGCGGGCCAGAAACGCCGCGGGGACTGTCAGTTTCAAGCCGGTGTCAGCCCGTGACTGCAAGGACATTGATATCAGGATTCTCAAGCACGCGCTTCGAGTATCCGCTCGCTGCTACCCGGATCATTGCCCGGCCCACGTTTTCCGTCGTGGTCACATGGTTTGGCAACAGCCGTTTCAACAATGGGTAGAGCGGCCCAAGCACGTTGTAGAATGCCTGGTACAGCTTCGTCTTTGACCGGACACCTTTGAGCGGCTGGATGAAGCCAGGACGAAACATGTAGGCATTGAAAGGCATTCGCAGGAGATAATTCTCGGTCTTGCCTTTCACACGTGCCCACATGAAGCGTCCGCGCTCCGTGCTGTCGGTCCCCTCACCTGAGACATAGCAGAAGGTTAGTCCGGGGTTGGTTTCAACCAGAGCCCCCGCAGCCGCCAGGGTCAGCTCATAAGTCAATCGATGATACGCAGCTTCGGTCATCCCAGCCGCCGATACCCCCAGACAGAAGAAGCAGGCATCATGGCCCTTCAGGTCGGCTTTGGCGTCGTTGTAGTCGAAGAAATCCGAGCGGATGAGCTCGCGGAGCTTCGGATGGGCAACACCGCATGGCTTTCGCCCCACCACCAGTACGGATCGAACCCGCGGATCCTCCAGACACTCAGTCAGAACCCCACCTCCAACCATTCCTGTGGCTCCAAACACAATAACGTTCATGCTGTGCCGAACTCCCGTGGATTAATGGGACAACAATGCTGTAGTTACAGCCTGCCGTCTGGCGCGTCACCTGCCAGGCCCGCTTTTGCTTTTTGGGCCGTTCGGGCGCACGTGAGGGTTAGGCTGCGTTCCGTCGTATTGCCTGACGAACAGTGGTTGAGAGGGGCCACTCCATCGGAGCGCACCACGGTGGCACTATGCTAGTAACCTCCTGCTTGAGTCTCCGTGCCGACTTGGCACCATCCTACATCGCGCGAGCTACACAAACTGACATCTCGTCATCCCAACAAGAGCCTCTACTCTTGCCGAGCGAATGATCGTGGCGCGGCGAAGCTATTCTCTTAGCAGTTCAGGGCTTACCAACTACGAACCGCTCGATCCGGTCGGCGGCATCCTGGATTCCACCAAATCTGCGCATGGATTCGGCGACGCGCCGAGCGGACCGGCGATAGCTGGGCTCGGCCAACACGCGGTGCACCTTGGCGCTGAAATCGGCTACATCGATGTGTTTTTCACCGTCCGCGCCGTCCACGGGCACCACAATCTCGCCGGCGCCCAGTGCCATGACACGGCGGGCATTGCTCTCGCGCTCCGTGATAGTCGGGATGATCACCGCCGGGGTGCCCGCAGCTAAGCCCGTCATCACCGAGCCGTGGCCGCCGTGATGCACCATGAGGTCACACCGCTCAGCCATGGCGCGACCTGGCAGATAAGCAGCGTGACGAAAGTTCGATGGCAGGGCACCAAATTCTCTCGGCATCTCTTGGTAGCCGGTGGTCAGCACCACCTGCACTGGCGCATCACCCAAGGCCGCGATGGCCGCGCGAATCACGACGATCGAGTCAAGAGGGGTCGAGGCGCTGCCATATCTGGGATTGCCGGAGTAGACCCATATCACGGGTTTGTCGCGACTGAGAGCGCCGACCCAGTCTGGCAGAGTGAGGTTACCGCGCTGCCAGAGAATTGGCCCGACGTACGTGACATGCGCCGATGCGGGCAACGGATCCGTTTCGGGCGTACCGACGATCAAGGAGAGGTCGCCTGCCAGCAGGTCGACGCAGCGCGCAACCGGCGCAACGCCGTACTCCTTCGCCAATTTGTTGATTACCCCCACCGCGCTCGGCAATCCGGCAGGACGCTCGCCTTTCCACCAGAGGAATCCACTGCTGGCCGGATGAAAGTTGCCCTGCAGCACGCTCGCGAGGGGTATCCGCAGGATGCGTGCGGCGAGGCACGTTGGCAGGCCAAACGAATCGACCACGATATCGGGATCGAAATTACGCACCAGGTCGACGTGGAAGGCTGTATCCGCGCGGGCATATTCCTCATCGGAGTACATGGTGGCATACATCTGCTCCAGGTCCCAGGCCGAACTCAACTCCCCGGGATCGTAGCCGGGAACCGGCATAGGGGGCGATGGCATCGGCAGGTTCTTCAACCCTGCATCCTCGATCAGTCTTGCCGGCGCCGGCGCGGGGTTGAACATGGCGACCTCGTGGCCGCGATCGGCGAGCGCTCGCGCGATTGGCACAAGGCGAGAGGGCAAGCCAAGGTCGTTCGCGGGCACCATGGTAAACAGGAATCTCGACATGAAGCCTCTTGAAGTGGTGACTATGGGTGATAGTGGTTCTAGCTCACCAGGACCGTCACGAACCCGATTGCAGTGGCCAGCAACCGCGCCATCGTCTGCTGCCTGCGCTGGTTGGCGGCGCTGGAATCCTGACAATTCGCCACGTACGACCTGAGTGCGTTATAGGCTGCGATAGGCCTCGCCGCAGAATTGTCAGCGCCTGACGCCGACAGTTCTAAATCGTTTGTATTCTCTCCATTGTGTTTCAAAGCCAGCCATTAAATCTCACTCCGAACATTCAATGCCTACTTGCAGGTCTGCCTAACGTCCAGGCGCTTCACCCGCTTGGTGCGCTTTTGCTCTTGGCACCGGCCGGGCGCGCGCACGTGTCATGTTGCGGATGAATGCTATCTCCTGCGTTTAGCATAAACGACGAGAGATTCAATCTCATGCTCGGGGAGCCCGAGGCTGGCTTCTTTCCCCGGGTGATTCTCCATTTCAAGGTCGTAAGCAAAATTGCCTGTTTTCGGATCGCGGGCTATCAACTGAATATCACCTTTCCACTTGAATGACTGGACCACGGGGTCCCGGGTGAAGTCAGGGAGTTCTGCCGTGAAAAATCCATCTCTCCCCACTGCTGCTGTGGCCACGATGAAAGTCTGCACCATTCCATCCTGGATTCCGAAGAACTCGTGGTCCCAGGTTGCCAAATACTGAAATTCAATGTTGAAGTTTGGTGTCTCTGCATTCTCCGGCAGAACTACTCTGCCGGACATGTGGATCATGGGAAGGGGCGTGAATCTTACAAACCTCTCCTCCACCGATCGGTCCGCGAGCCATGGTATATTTATCAACTCCATCCCATATCCTGGACAATAGACGATTGCTTTTAGGCTGCTGGCTTGCTTCGACTCACGGAAGAGCGGTATTTCATAATTCCAGACAGAAGGTTTTGATTGTATGTATCCTCCGAACCCTCCGAACGGGCCCCCCAGGAAATAACGAATCGACAAGTTTGCGGAATCAATGGTGTGAGGAAACCGGAGTAGAAAAGATGCTTTTGGGGGGGATTGTTGACAATGCACGGGTTCGCCTGGAGCGGCTAGTCCCACTAAGAGCGAGATACTGATCAAGAGGCTTTTCATAATTGAAAATCTCGGCAATCTACCGATTGGTCCGTCACTCTCCCGGCGCACCCTTACCTCTCGCGACGGACGATTGCACGGAGGGTGTTAGTGGACCCCGCGGGTTCCGCCAGCGTCCGGTGGATCACCTGACACCTCCTGCTCCTCGTCGTCTTTCAGCCGCGCCTCCAGAACGTGCTCTTTTCCCGGTTCGAAGATTGCCTGGATCTGCAAGAGCGCGTTGCCGACGCTGCCAGGGGAGCCCTTGCGACGCTTATAGTAGATCCAACCGCGGCTCTCGGCCCATAACGCGAAATAGTGGAGCACCACGACTGCAACACCGAGGAGCACAACCCAGACAACTGATTTCATGGCGATTCCTTCTCTGCAAGCGGGCAGGCGGACGATCGATGCGTCCCCCCCCGCCTCGCGGTATCGGGCTCGTCTGGCAACTAATGGCTTGCGGAGCGAATAGGGGCAACCATGGCGTCATCAGAAAAAGATTAAACTGTAACCCATCTCCCCGACCGTTCATCCGGGCCCAAACAGCCTACTTCTCTGGAGCGGGCACACGTTTCCAGCTAATCGTACAATACCTTCCTTGCTCCAACTGTTCTACTCGAAACATAGCGTAGAAGTCGGAATCCCTGTCTTTCACATGCACCACGTACATGTGTTCAACCTCAGCTTTAGCGAAAATCTTAGTTGATTTCTTCCACGCCTCGTGTGTATCAGCAGAAGCGTCTACCGTTATTTGTCGTCTCTCTCCTTCCTTCAACTCAGATAGTGGTTCAAGCACTGGCACCTTGAAGGAGTCTGACCAACCTAATCTTCCCAGATTGTCAATCACACTGCGGGCCCCGTCTATGCCTGAGACACTAAACCAATCTTCATTGCTGATTTGAAGAACGCCATAGCCCAAATCGCAATCAATCGAGTTAGGCCCCTTATGAGTGCCAAGCTTGAAGCTGAAGCAGGCTCTCGAGTGGTCAGACTTACCAGTTGCTTTATCACGTGGATGATAGAGTGTGACGGTCTGCGGGGCTACTGTGATACCACTTTGCGGAGCAGGTTTGCTCTGACCGTATACGATTGAAGTGGAAAGTATGAGCAATAATGAAACGCCAATGAGTTTAGTTTTCAATAGGAACTCCCCTCGCCACAGCGTCTTACTACGCATTATGCTGTTAGGAAAGAACCTCGGGTTCACCGTAGGGGCGCGGGAGCCGCGGAATGCCTCCGAATCCTTAACCTTGTCCTCGGGATTCCAGCACGCCTCGACACCAGTTGTCTATTCATGAAGGTTTCCACGGGGGAGGGTGAACCGAATCTTTCAACAGAAGCCTTAAAAACAGAGATTACGCCGGATGGAATCCAGAGTCAATAACCGGGGGAGATGCATTGGATCCCAATAGTATGGCTGCGGTCGTGGGGGTCCATTCTGGCTACCCTTCGAGCGTGAGCCATTCTACATGAGGCGTCTTGGAGGAATTGAGGCATTCGATGCTTCTTATCGATATGATTCAATCCTTCATTCTTTCGCCCCGCAAGCGGGGCTCTACTTTTTTCTTCACGTCGCGACCTCACCCTCGCTCCGCAGAAAACGCGGAGCTCAGATGGGGCCACATTCTTACGCCCTCCGGGCTGGGATGGTTC
>JBAVHJ010000271.1:0-5734 GCA_049685715.1 Terriglobia bacterium
GCGGGCTGTACGGAACCAAGACCGCTGAAGCGGTCTGTAACCCGAGATTGCTGAAGCGGTCTGCGACCCAAGGCTGCTGAGACGGTCTTCGAGCGAACGTTGTTCACCGCGGAGCTCCGAGGCGGGCTTCAAAGAGACTTCAAGCTTATTTGATTAGTTCGATGCATTGATTCGGGTCCAGTCCTTTAGTCGATCGAGGCTGCGACGGTAAGGCTTCAAACCAGCCCACAGCAGGGCAGCCGCTCCGAGGTGTGCCAGGGTTCCCACCGCAAGCAGTGAATAATGAACCGCGTTGTCGTTATGGAAGACGTAGTCGGTCATCAGGGCTACCGCGGTGGGTCCGAGGCCCAGGCCAATCAGGTTGATCACGAACAGGTAAAGCGCTGAGGCCTGACCGCGCATGACGTTGGGCATCATCTCCTGGATGGCTGCGGCCGCCAAACCCACCGGCAAGCTTGTCAGGAAAATCGTGGGAACCAGCATGGCCGTTGCCAGGTTTCCACTGGGCATCAGGGGATAGAGAATTCCCGCGGGGATCCAGATCAGGGCGCCGATCACCCCCACCCGCATATTGGCGTCGCGAAAACCCCGATGAGCCAACCAGTCCGCCAGCTTTCCGCCGGTCACGATTCCGATGGTCCCCGCGATACAGACAATGGCGCCGTACCTGATGCCTGCCTGGGAGCCCGTCCAGCCATATTTGCGGATAAGAAAAGTGGGAATCCATGCGGAGGTTCCGTAACCCGAAAAAGCAAGCAGCCCGAAGCCCAGATTGTGGCAGAGGACTGCGGCGCGATTCTCTTTAATGTAAGCAAAGACGTCGCGCATGGACACTTTGGCAACCTTCGTCCTTCCGTCCGCAGCTTTCATCATCCGGGCGCCCTTCCGAAGAGGCTCTTTTACCGTGTACATGAGAAGAGCCAGCACAACCCCGGGAATGCCCACCACAAAAAAAATCAGTTGCCACTGTCGAACGGCGCCGACGACCGGGAGGCTCCAGCTTCCTTTCACGGAAGCGAATCCAACGACCAGCCCGCCCAGAAGGAAGGCCAGCCCGGAGCCGATGTAATAGGCCATGGAGTACACGCTGATCGCGGTGGCTCGATTCTCTTTGGGAAAATAATCGGAGATGAGGGAATACGCAGCGGGTGAGAGAGCCGCCTCGCCGACGCCCACGCCCATCCGCAGCAGCAGGAAATGCCAGAAAGTCCTTGCCAGCCCGCACCCGGCCGTCAACAGGCTCCACAGCACCATGCCGGCGGCGATGATGGAACGGCGGCTTTTTGAATCGGCCAATCGGCCCAGAGGAATGCCAAAGAACGTGTAGAAGACTGCAAAACTGAAACCCATCAGCAGGCTCATCTGGGTGTCAGTGATATGGAGATCGCGCCGGATCGGCCCGACCAGCAGGTTCAGAATCTGCCGGTCAATGAACGCCAGGATGTATGCGATCGTTAGTACGCCGACGACGTACCAGGCGTAGCCCCGCTTCGGATAAGACTCTTTCTCGATGGCGGGTGCACTCGCGGAGATGGAATTCTCGTGTACGGACAAGACGTCCTCCCGACTCTCATTCCGACTTGACCCCGGCCCCCTGCGATCCCGCATGTGCCATGCGTTGCGACCGGTCGGCGGGGGCCGAAAGCACTAGCCATCCTTATGAATGTACCTCTGGTGCTTCGGGCATTTTAGGGGGTATCCGCAGTCAAGTCAACGAAGGTGTCCCGTTGCGCCTGGAGCATAAACCGTCGGCTCTGGCGGACGATGAATGCGCCGGAGGATTGAATGAGAGTTCGTAAAAAGAGATGCCTATATCTCACGCGCCCCGTCGCAGGCATGCCAACAACACATGCCTGCGGCACCCACATTTTAGGGGGTATATGATGGAGGGGTGAAAGAGAGTTCGTAGGAAAAGAGGTTTAAATCCTCCATAACTAGTCGCAGGCATGTCAACAGCACATGCCTGCGGCACCCACCAGGGTGAGCGTGAGTTCGGAAGAAGACATGGGTGAATCTCACGCGATCACACGCAGGCATGCCAACAGCACATGCCTGCGGCACCCGCCGGGATGAGTGAGAGTTCGGAGGAAGGCATGCTCGAATCTCCCACAATCACTCGCAGGCATGCCAACAACACATGCCTGCGGCACCCACCAGGGGGAGCGTGAGTTCGGAAGAAGACATGGGTGAATCTCACGCGATCACACGCAGGCATGCCAACAACACATGCCTGCGGCACCCTGAGTGGAGGGAGGCTCCGTCCCGCGTCTTTTCCGGGAGAGTGTGGGTGGTGTCAGGATGAGCATGGGGTTCGAGTAGTCCCGGAGGGACGCCAGAATGTAGCCCCACCTGAAGCTCCGTCCCGCGCTCTTTGTGGGACGGAGCGAGGGTGGGGTAGCGAAGAGAGAAAATGTGAGAGCCCCGCTTGTGGGGCGAAAGAATCGCTCACGCAAGAAGGATGGCGTCGTTCAATTCTCCAATTTAACGGTTGCGGCATCAGGAGAGCGAGACGAGTCGCGAATCGCATGTGGGGCGATGCTTGGCCTCTTCCCGATTCATTCAGAAGGATGCAGTTTTTCTGTCAGCCCTTCGGGCCTGGTCGGATACCCTGCCAATCTTGACCCCACCCTCGTCCCGCACAAAACGCGGAGCTCCCGCCACGGCGCAGCAACCCTCCGGGCCTAAGAGAAATTCAGCCGCAGCAGAGATTCGCCACGTTTGGCTACAGGCCTGGGCAGGTCGATCCTACGGGCTTTATCGGAATCGAGATTAAATTATGCCGGACAACAGAGGCCCGCCTCTCAACACCAACCCCATCGAAGGTGTGTTAAGATAGGCAAGCAAATGTAAGGATCCAAAGAGGTCCCAAGCGCATTCATTTAACCTCCGATGAATTTAAAAGGCAATCATCCCACTTCATTAAAGGAGTTCCAATGAGTTCTGCCGGTACGATGCAAGCTGTCATTAAAACCAAACCGCAATATGGCGCGGAGTGGGGTGAGGCACCCATCCCTTCCATTGGCCCGCATGATATTCTGGTCAAAATAATTGCCTGCTCCATCTGCGGAACCGATGTTCACATTTACGAATGGAATGACTGGGCCGCAAACCGGATCAAGACGCCTCAGATCATGGGCCACGAACTCGCGGGCGAAGTCGTGGACATAGGTAAAGAAGTGACCTCCATCAAAATCGGCGATTATGTCTCGGCGGAAACGCACATTCCTTGCGGCCGGTGCTTTCAATGCAAGACCGGCAAGCCGGAGATCTGCCGCAACCTGAAAATTCTCGGTGTCGACACCAACGGATCGTTCGCTGATTACATGCGTCTTCCCGAGGTCGACGCGTGGAAAAACTCTCGCTCGATCCCCCCAGAGGTCGCGACCATCCAGGAACCCTTGGGCAACGCCATCGACACCGTCCTGTCGGAAGAGGTGGCCGGAAAAACCTGTGCGGTGATTGGTTGCGGACCGGTCGGGCTGCTGGCCGTGGCCGTCGCAAACGCTTGTGGGGCCACCACCTTGATTGCCACCGACGTCAACGAATATCGCCTGGGCCTGGCGAAACAAATGGGCGCCACGCACGCTTTCAACCCGAAAAACACCGACGTGGTGAAGGAGGTCCTGGAGCTGACTCATGGCGACGGCGTGGATGTGATGTGCGAGATGAGCGGGAATGCCAAGGCATTGCACCAGGGATTCGCCATGGTGACGCCCGGCGGACGCGCCTCTTTGCTCGGACTGTACAGCGAACCTCAAACGCTCGATCTCAATACCGAGGTAATCATGCGCGGGATTCGCGTCCTGGGCATCACGGGAAGAACGATGTTCGGGACGTGGTACAAGGCCGCGCGTTTCCTGGAATCCGGAAAGATCGATCCCACTCCTATCATTACTCATAAATTCCCACTCAGGGATTACGTCAAAGCCATGGATTTGATGATCTCCGGCAACAGCGGCAAGGTGATTCTGGTTCCCGATGGAGCGAAAAGGTAGTACACCGCAAAGGCGCTGAGATCGCAGGGCAATCCTTGGATTCGGATCCGAAAGGACAGGGACGGTCTCGCAAACCGGGACAGTCCCCAATACTGTTCAGTTAAGGAAACCTGGGCCGAAACGCCCTATTCGATGGGCACTTCTTAAGACGAAACTTTCCTTAAGTGAGCTCTCGATGTATTGGGAAATGGAGAGATTCTTTCACCCCTCCGGGGCTCCAATCATTCTCGGACCCTTACCCCGCCCTCGCCCCGCAAAAAGAAAAGCGCGGGGCTCAGACGGGGCTATGCGCCACGGCGCACTGCCCTCCGGGCCTCTGACTGGAAATGAACCAGGCATTTGATCAAGAAATTCGAGAAGTTTGATACAGTCCCAATACCGTTCGGTTAAGGAAATCCGGTCCGAACCTCCTCGCTCGATGGGGTACTTCTTACGACGAAACTCTGCTTAATGAACCTTATTGGGAACTGTCTGTTTTTCGCGTCCAAATGCCAATGAATTTTTGATGATGGGAATTTCGATCATGGACGAGCATCGCGAGCTCTGGTGGGACTCGCCGACGATCGAGCTGGGAAAGGTCGTCCGCCTGGAGCAACCCGGCGGATGGACCTGTGTGCGCGGCGGGCATCTGCCGGAGATCCAGGTCAGCTACGAGTCGTGGGGTACGCTCAACCCGTCGCGCGACAACGCCGTTCTCATCATCCATCCTCTAGCCTTCGACTGTCATGTGAGCGGTGATTTTGCCGGCCAAGCTCTTGGCTGGTGGGAGCCGCTGGTGGGGCCGGGGCGAGCCATTGACACGGCGCGACACTTCGTGGTCTGTCCCAACCTCCTCGGCGGCTGCTACGGGACCACCGGGCCGAGGTTCCCGGCTCCGGATGGCGATCCATACCTCGAGCGGTTCCCGCTCCTCACCCCTTTGGACATGATGCGGATCCAGCGTTTGTTCCTGCGTCAGTTGGGGATTGAGCGGCTCCGGATGGTAATTGGAGCGAGCATGGGGGGGATGCTGGTCTGGGAGTGGGCCATTGAAGCCGGCGAAGAAGTGGATCTTGCAGTCATCGTGGCCGCGCCGCTTCGAACCACGCCGCTACAGATCGGGTGGAACTGGCTCCAACGCCGCGGCGTCGAACTGGATATTAACGGCAACGAGGCCAGCTCGGCCTGGGGGCAGATGGTCGCGCGAGGAGTTGGCATGCTGAGTTACCGCTCGCCGACCAGCCTGGAGGAAAAATTTGGTCGTGAGTGGTTCACACCGCCGGGCTCAACGCTCAGCGAGCGCGGGATGTTCAACGTCGAATCCTGGCTGCGCCACCAAGGCCGGAAGAGTGTCAAGCTCTTCGACCCGTACACCTATATCCTCTTCACGCGGGCCATGGATCTGTTTGACGTCAGCGAGAATCGCGGCAGCATTGTCAACGCCCTGGAGCGGGTTCGTTGCCGCACCCTGGTGGTTGGCATCAGTTCCGACCAACTGTATCCGGCGGCAGACGTCCATCTGGGGGCCGATATCCTCAATCATCTTGGCAAACCGGTGGAGTACGCCGAACTCCGGTCTCCCCACGGGCACGATGCCTTCTTGCTGGAGACCGGGCAGATCGCGGCGATCCTGCGCGACGTGCATGTGCGGGAGCCGCGCATTGTTCCCACGCCTGCCCAGCGGGAGATCCGCACCGTCCGCCTGGGTATTCTGGGCGCCGGCCGGGTCACGGGGCTCTTTTTGCGGCTCCTTTCCGAGC
>JBAVHJ010000272.1:0-4026 GCA_049685715.1 Terriglobia bacterium
GGGGAGATACACGTTATGGGCCAGGAGACTGGACGAAGACCAGTGGGTCATCTCTTTCCATCCCAAAACACAGGAATGGTACGGCCGTCCGTTATGGGGGGATGTCATGGGGGGCGCTGCAAGGCTACAAAACGGATTTATCGCCGATATGCCATTAACCACTGAAAAAGTCAGTGATAGGGCAGATCTCCTGAGTATCAAGCTCAGTGAAGACAAGGGCAGAGCAGTGGTCACAATTCATTTCGGCAATGTCGTTCAAACGGGAACCTTCGCCGTGAACTAGCGCCCCCCGTCGGCCTGCCGGCGAACCAAACTACGGGCTCTGAGTCGCGACGTTCTACTTTTTGTTACAAATTGGAAAGGTCTGACCCGAAAATTTGCCTCTGCGCCCTTGGCGCCTCGGCGGTGATTTCCGAATTGTGTAATTGTGGAAGGCTGATCCCACAATTGTTCAAGAGGGTCGCTTTGCCCCAAATGGCGACAGCGCAAATGTCAGAGCGTATAGCCTTGTTCGCCGTCTTCTGGGTCTGGCGATTTCCATTAGCTTCGTGATCTGGTGCAATAGATCGTTCAACTGCTCCAGCTCCGCTTGCGTCAGCCATCCGGTACGTCGCCCGACCCACAGGTCTCTTCTTCTGCCCTCCACGACCGGATTGTGTTTCATCGCTTTGGCGAATGCTCTGGACGCGTCGCGAAGCATGGTGGCGGCCACAGCGCTGATTGCCCTTCGGTTCTGGCGGTTTGAGGGGTCGTAGTGCAGCCGAGTCCCCATGGTCTTGAGTGCGAATACGGCGCAGCGTTTGCCACGGCCGCCCGGCCCCTGCGCCGTGGTGACCAGGCCTCCACGCGCCAACTTTCGCACATGGTGATAGAGCGCGTCGGGTGCATATCCGAGGAGGGTTGCCAGCTCTGCGGCCGAGCGTGGTCCTGAGGACTCCAGGGCATCGATGATCGCCTGGCGCACGGGCGAGGCCAGCAATTGTATTTGTCGCACATCGCGGATCTCAAACATACATCTACGACCTCCATGCGTATATTGAAATACTTGCACATTTTTCAAACAACAGCTATCATAATCCAATTGGCTCGACCTTCGCAACGGCGGCCCCGACGGCGGTTGCGGCGCCAGAAAGGCGGAAATTGATTGACTCTCCTCAGCCGGCCGAAAGAACGCGTCGGGCCGGTGTTGTTTCCACGCGGATCGGCCTCGCGATCGCCTTTGCCTGCGTGCTGGCCCCACTCGGCTCGACTCATCGACTCACCCCTCTGCGGGTACCGGGATGGGTCGGCGCGGTCCTGACGATGCTTTGTCTCTGGCGCCGCAACCTGTTCAGCTGCATCCTCACGCACACCGCGGTTGATGGAATATTCCTCATTGTGATTTCACCGGTGGTTCATCCGAGAGGAGAAGTGGACATGCATTCCCCGATTTCGAATGAAAGTTGGATGACGGCATGGCGGGAGGTCCTTGCGATTTTCGTGGCGCTTGTCCTGTTTCCGCTCGCAACCGCCGCGCAGACGACTTCAGCGGATTGGTACCAGCCCATCGATGTTGCGCGAGTGCAGTTGGCGAACGACCTCTACAAGCAGGCGAATATAGCTTATTCTGACCGGGAGTTCGCGAAGGCGGCGGCACTCTTTGCAGAAGCGTTCGGCGCGGGCTTCGATACTCCCGAAGTCGCCTACCAGACTGCGTGTTCTTACGCGCGCGCCGGAGATAAGGCGAGGGCATTCGAGTATCTCGACAGAGCCGTGGCCATGGGGTACACGTACCCGGATGAGACGAAGAACGATTCGGACCTCAACTCGCTGCATGATGATCCGCGATGGCAGCAGATCCTTCGCCACATGGAGAAGGACCAGCGTGACTCGCAGGAACAAGCGACGAAAATCTGGGATACCGCCTCCCTCGACACGCCGCTCAAATCGCAGCTCAGTGACGAAGAGAAAATCGCCGGACTGTCGAAGTTTTGGGCGGAAGTGAAATACAACTTCGTCTTCCCCGAACGGCTCGCCCGGATCGATTGGGACAATCTCTACCTGCAGTACATTCCCAAGGTCCTTGCGACGAAATCGACTTACGAATACTACCGGGTCCTCGCGGAATTCTGCGCCCACCTGCGAGACTCGCACACGAACATCGATCCCGCCCCGGAGTTGTTCGGAGGGGTGGGCCTGCAGACTCGCCTCATCGAGGGCAGGTTGATGGTCCTTCAAGTTTGGGACCCGGAATTGCGCAACCAGGGCATCGAGCCGGGAATGGAGCTCGTGGAGATCGATGGCGAACCGTTTCGCGAGTACGCGGCCCGAAACGTAGCTCCCTACCAAAGCGCCTCGACCCCCCAGGACCTGGAGGTGCGCACGTTTGACTACTTCCTTCTCGCCGGCGCGCCCGGCCAGCCTGTCCAACTTACTTTGCAGAACGCGGCGGGACAGCGCATCACCCGCACGGTTCGCCGCAAGTCTGGCAAGGTCCTCGGCCCCTTGTGGCCCAAGCCGCCCGGCTTCGAATTCCGGGTTCTGCCGGGAAACATTGGCTACGTTGCGTTGAATTCATTTGAGGACAACTCGGTCGCAGATCAGTTCGTGGCGGCATTCGACAAGATCGCCAAGACGAGTGCCCTGATCCTCGACTTGAGAAACAACGGCGGCGGGGATTCGGGGGTCGGCATGCGGATCCTCGCCACGCTCATCGACAAACCGGTTTCAGTTGGATTCTGGCAGACCCGGGATTACAAGCCGATCTTCCGCGCTTGGGGCCGGCCCATGGTGATGCTCTCGGTGCCCGGCGGCGACCTCCCGCCCGACCCCGCACATCACTACTCGAAGCCCATCACCCTGTTGACCAGTTCGCGCACGTTCTCCGCGGCCGAGGACTTCCTCGTGGCTTTCGACCAGAGTGGTCGTGGGACGATCATGGGCCAGCGGAGCGCCGGTAGCACCGGGCAGCCTCTTCACTTCAAGATGCCCGGCGGCGGCTCCGGCCGCGTATGCACATGGCGTGGGACTTACCCCGATGGAAAACAGTTCCTCGGCATCGGCGTGCAACCTCAAACCGTGGTATCGCCAACCCTGCAGGATATTCGGGCTGGCAGGGATACGGTTCTCGACATGGCCGTCGCGCAACTGAAGCAGCGCAGTAACAAAAAGTAGAACCTCGCGACTCTGAACCAGCAATGCGCTCCGCTCTCGTCCAGCCCACATAATCGCGAGGGTCTCCGCAATCTGCAGTTGAGGAGGCAAGTCCGCATTCTTTCCATCCGCGACCCTCAACTCGCCTCCATGCTGGCAATCGCCCGCCAGGAATTGAAGATTGCGGAGACCTGTGACCCTCGCCACTCAAAGCCGGGTGCGATGATTCCGGTTTGAGCCTTGTTCCCCTCCGGCGAGCCTGATAGAATGGCCGCATGAAAGACCCGGAGAATGCATTACCCGAATCTGAACTCGCGACTCGCGTCGCTAAGCTGTGGCCACACAGAGAACACGAGTCCAGCAGCGTGCTGGGTCTACTCTGCCGGGTTGGTCTGCACCGCTGGCGGCGCTTGGACCTTGCAACGCTCATGCCGGACAAGGATATTCTCCATTGCTTCTGGTGCTCAAAGGTCAAGGGTGAAGGAATCCTCTACGACCCTTAGGCCTCAGTACAGGCGCTTTGCGCTCTGGTGAAGCGTTCTTTGTTCAATCGTGAGCAGATTGACTTATTGCTTCGTGATGACCTGTCGCTCACGGTTGCGCTGAATGCTTCCGAACAATTTTGGGGTCAGGCTTGAATGGCGCTTAGTTAAGAAATTGAGATGGAGATTGATTCGCTTCCCCGAAGGGGAAGTCTTCAATAGCCCAGGGTTGCCCCTTGGGCTACCCTGGGTGGGGATCGCCCTAAGAGAAGAAGGAACTCTGATGGCCAGGGTCAGGTCTCCGCAATCTGCATTTGAGGAGACAACTCCGCATTCTCTGCATCCGTGATCCTCACCTAACCTCCGTCCTAGCAATCGCCCGCCAGCAATTGAAGATTGCGGAGACCTGACC
>JBAVHJ010000273.1:0-2121 GCA_049685715.1 Terriglobia bacterium
CACAAGTTCCGTGCGACATTCGCCACGTGGTCGCTGTGGGCTGGTGTTGACCTGCGCACGGTTCAGCAGTGGCTCGGTCACTCCGATATGGAGTCGACAATGCGGTATCTGAAGCCGTCGCGCAGCCAGCATGTGCGGGATAAGGTCAACGAGATTTTCGCCTAGTCGCTGTGCTTCCGGGCATGCGACTGATCGGGAATCTAGCAGGCTGCGGAAAAATGGATGAATGCGACTTAGATTCTCTCTTGGTTCCGCGATTGTGTGACTCAGAGAAGAGTTTTGAGTGCATCCGCTGGTAGCCCGCGAATCGTTTTTCGGGACCGCGAATCCACTGCGATGTCAGCTTACGCTGTTTGAATCGCCAGATTCCGCATACGGACCAAGTTGTAGGCGGCTGCAGCAAAGGTGAAGACCCATCCCACCTTGAAGACTCCACGATGCCGAACCTTCCGCAACAGCGCGATCGTCTTCAGCCATCCGAAGCACTCTTCGATCCGCTTCCTCTTCCTCTGACTGATGGCATATCCAGGGTGCTGCGTCGTACGAGCATCAATGGCGCTCCCACCGGGTCGCTCCAAGTTTTGGGCCACGTGCGGGGTGACTTTTAAGTTTCTGCACTCGGCCACGAAATCTGCTGTGTCGTAGGCCTTGTCGCCGCCCACGGTTACTTGTTTCGTGCCCGGAATCTGTTCCAGCATCACCAGCGCGGCATCCCGCTCCGCCGTTCCGTTGGCCTCGAACACCTCCGTGTTTACGATCAGTCCGTTGCGGTTCTCCACCAGCAGATTCCCGTTGTAACTCAGCTTCGCTTCTTTGCCCTTGCCTTTGCGTGCCATCTTCGCATCCGGGTCCGTCTTCGATGCGTGCGTCTGGTTCGACCGCTTCTCCCCATGGAAGTCCACCGTCGCATTGCCAGGATCGTCCGGCGGAACGGCGTTCTTTGCATCCTTGCGCTGATAACTCTTCACACTCGCCCACGCTTCCAGTAGCGTTCCATCCACGGTGAAGTGCTCGTCCGAGAGCAGACTTCGCTCGCGGGCCTGCTGGAGCACGGCTTGGAAGAACGCTTCGGCAATGTCCCCATCGAGCAGCCGCTCGCGGTTCTTGGTAAACACGGTCACGTCCCAGATGGAGTCATCCATGTTCAAGCCCACGAACCAACGGAACAGCAGGTTATAGTCGAGCTGTTCCATCAACAGCCGTTCGCTGCGCACCGAGTACAGCGCTTGCAGCAGGAGCGCTCGCAACAACTTCTCCGGCGCAATCGAGGGGCGTCCGGTTTTGGCGTACAGCTTGTGGAACCGTGGTTGCAGTTCTCTTAATGCCTCATCGGTCATGACACGAAGAGGACGCAAGGGATGGTCTTGGGGTACTCGCTGCTCCGGGCTTACGTAGCTGAACACATCCAACTGCTGCTCGTCTTTTCCACGCATGCCTTCTTCTTATCAGGCTGTGCTGTGGAAACAAGAGACTTTTCTGATGCGGGCTTTTCTGAAGGCACGTCTTGCGTCGTGCGACCGCTCTGATCACACCATTTGTCGGTTTGGGCGTCGCGACCGATGCCACCACCTCAGCAGGAACGAGACCACAAGAACTAAGCCGAACACGATTCCCCACACTGCGAATTCAAGACGAGCATTGATATGGGCTTGCGTGAGGTCATCCGTCGGGGTCCCGCCCTGAGCAAAAAGGTACGCGGTATAGAGCCGCTCAATGCTGCGCCACGCCATTATCGCTGCGAGGACGATCAATAGCAGTGAAGTGCCTAATGCCAATGTTCCCGACGCTGTCCGTGACTTCATGCCATCAACATCATACGCAATCTTGGGCGCCGCACTACCATCGTGAAATCCCTTTCACGAACCCTGGGAAGCCGAGTTTTTCCGCAACCTGCTAGGCCTTCTTTTGGGCCTTCCGCCATTTTGCCCAGCGCGCTTTCTGAGCAGCGACAATCCTTTTGCGGGCGGCTGGTGACATCTTGCGGCCTTTGCGGACGCTGATTGAAACGACCCTTTGTCCCTTGATCTTTGCCCACCGAGCCCGTTGAGCGGCCGCGATGCGGGCACGACCTGCGGCGGAGAGCTTTCTTCCTGTTCGATAGCTTGTCGTCCCGTTCAGCAT
>JBAVHJ010000274.1:0-7803 GCA_049685715.1 Terriglobia bacterium
GTCTCATGGCGCGGACGCCGTGCGCCGTGCGGCCCATGTCGCGCACCTCCTCTTCGTTGAAGCGGATCGCCTTGCCATCGTGCGTGGCGAGGAAGACCACCTGTTTTCCATCCGTCAGCGTGCAGCCGATCAACTCGTCGTTGGAATCAAGGTTGATGGCAATGATGCCGCGCGCCATCGGGTTCGTGAACGCCGACAACGGGGTCTTCTTGATGACGCCCAACTGCGTTGCCATGACGATGAACTGCTTCTCGTTGTCCTCCGCATCCAGCTTCAGCACCGGCAACACGGCTGACACTTTTTCGCCGGCCGTGAGGTTGACGAGATTGACGATCGACTTGCCTTTGCCGGCCGTTCCGACGTCCGGGATCTCGTACACCTTCAGCCAGTACACCCTGCCTTTGTTCGTGAAGATGAGCAGGTAGGAGTGGGTCGAAGCAATGAAAAGGTGTTCGACGAAATCTTCCTCGCGCGTCCGCATGCCGATGCGCCCCTTGCCCCCCCGGGTCTGCGTGCGATAGATCGCGGTCGGCGTGCGTTTCAAGTAACCGGTATGGGTGAGCGTGATGGCCACATCCTCTTGCGCAATCAGATCTTCCAGCGTGATTTCGGCCTGCTCGTCGATGATCAGGGTCCGGCGGGCGTCGCCGTACGTCTTCTTCATCTCCTGAAGCTCGTCCACCACCACGCCGCGCAGCTTCTTCTCGCTCGCCAGGATGCTTTGAAGTTTTTCGATCAGCTTGATCAACTCCTCGTATTCCGCCTGGATCTTTCCGCGCTCGAGGCCGGTCAACCGCTGCAAGGTCATTTCCAGGATGGCCTGGGCCTGGCGCTCGCTCAGTTTGAAGCGGGCCATCAATGCCTCGCGCGCCTCCCTGGGGGTGGCGCTGGCGCGGATCAATTTGATGACCGCATCGATGTTATCGAGCGCAATCTTCAGCCCTTCCAGAATGTGCGCGCGCTCCTCGGCCTTGCGCAGCTCAAATTGCGTCCTCCGGCGGACCACCATGACGCGGTGGTCGATGAAATGCTGCAGCATGTCTTTCAGATTCAGCACGCGCGGTTGGCCATGGACGATCGACAGCATGATCACGCCGAAAGAAGTCTGCATCGGCGTCTGCTTGTAGAGATTGTTAAGGACCACCTCCGCCGGCTCGCCGCGCCTGAGTTCCACTACGATGCGCATCCCTTCGCGGTCGGATTCATCGCGCAGATCGCTGATGCCCTCGATTTTCTTTTCCTGCACCAGTTCCGCAATCTTCTCGATCAGTTTCGACTTGTTGATCTGGTACGGAATCTCGGTGATGACGATGGCGTCTTTGTCCTTAGTTAAAGGCTCAATGGCGGCACGCGCCCGCATGATCAGCGAGCCGCGGCCGGTCTCATAGGCGCTCTTGATGCCTTCCTTGCCGTAGATGAAACCGCCCGTGGGAAAATCCGGGCCGGGGACCTTCTTCATCAACTGGGCGATGCTCATCTCGGGATCATCGATAAGCCCCACGGTGGCGTCGATGATTTCGACTACGTTGTGGGGAGGGATATTGGTGGCCATTCCCACCGCGATTCCGGAGCTGCCGTTGACCAGCAGGTTGGGCAGCCGTGCCGGCAAACACAGCGGCTCTTTGAGCGACTCATCATAATTGGGGGTGAAATCGACCGTCTCCTTGTCGATATCATCCAGCATCAACTGGGAAATGCGTGCCAGCCTCGCCTCGGTGTATCGCATCGCCGCCGGAGGATCCCCGTCGATGGAGCCGAAGTTTCCCTGGCCGTCGATGAGGGGATAGCGCATGGAAAAATCCTGCGCCATGCGCACCAGGGTGTCGTATATGGCGGCGTCGCCATGGGGGTGATAGTTGCCCATCACCTCGCCGACGATCTTCGCGCACTTTCGGTAGGGCTTGTTGGAGGCCAGCCCCATTTCGTTCAAGCCATAGAGAATGCGGCGATGGACGGGTTTCAGCCCGTCGCGCACATCCGGCAGGGCCCGGCCGATGATGACCGACATGGCGTAGTCCAGGTAGCTGCGCCGCATCTCGTCTTCAATGTTGACGGGGATGCGGTTACCCAGAGGGAGCGGTTGTTGCGCGGGAGGTTGGGGCTTGCCTGGATCCTTGGGCGGTTGTTCGGAGGACATGAATGATTAAGGGTTTCCTTCGCTTTGAATTAACCGCAGAGCACGCGGAGATCGCGGGATGCAAGGGGTCTGACCGCCTTGTCGGGTATTCTGACCCCCTTATCCTCTTTCCCCGCCGGACTCCAGCCTTGCGCTACTGAACCCTGGCCCGGGTTTCTTCCGCCTTCAAAAGCCCTGCGCTCTTTGCGGTGACGTTCGTTTGCCTTTTTTCTAAACATCCAGATTCTTCACATCGAGCGCGTTCTGCTCGATGAATTGCCGGCGCGGCTCGACTTCGTCCCCCATGAGAATGGTGAATATCTCGTCGCACTCCGGCTCGTCCTCGATGCGCACCTGAAGCAGAGTCCGGGTCTCCGGATTGATGGTGGTCTCCCAGAGCTGCTCCGGATTCATCTCACCCAGCCCTTTGTACCGCTGGATGGTGAATTCTTTTTTGCTTTGCGTCAGGATGAAGTCGAGGAGTTCCCTGCTCGTGCCAATTTCGGTCTTCTGCTTTTCCTCCTCGACGACGAACGGCGGGGTGTTGTACTCGGCAATCAGCTTGGTGAGCTGGACGATGCGGCGATATTCCGGCAGCGAAATGAAATCCCATCCAATGTGCTGGGCCTCGCTGCCATTCAGCTTTGAAACGACGAGTTCGAACAAGTCATGTTCCTCGTCGCGCCCGACCGCGCTGTCGTAGCCCATGTTGGAAAGCTTCTGCGACAGCTTCTCCAGACGCTTTTCATCGGACAGCGCCTGGCGAGAATCCACTTGATTTTCCACCAGGAGTTCCACGACGCGCGGATCGCGAATGCGTTTGGCTATTCGATCCATGAAACGATAGTACTCATCCAGGTTGCTCAGAAAGGAGGTCAGGGTACGCCCGTTCAGTTCCTTGCCGGTCTGGGGGAGGACCACCTTCTTATCCTCGACGGCGTGCTTCATGATCACCTTGGTCAGCTCTTTCTCGTCCTTGATGTACTGCTCGGTTTTTCCCTTCTTGATCTTGAACAGGGGCGGTTGGGCGATGTACACGTGGCCGCGCTTGATGAGTTCCGGCATCTGCCGGAAAAAAAAGGTCAGCAGCAGGGTCCGGATGTGTGATCCGTCGACGTCCGCGTCGGTCATGATGATGACCTTGTGGTACCGCAGTTTCGAGATATCAAATCCCGAATCGTCACCATCCGCCTTGCCGATGCCGGTCCCCAGCGCTGTAATCATTGCCCGGATCTCCTCGTGCGCCAGCATCCGGTCGTAACGCGCTTTCTCGACGTTCAGGATTTTTCCTTTAAGCGGAAGGATGGCCTGGGTGGCGCGATCCCTTCCCTGCTTGGCGCTGCCGCCGGCCGAGTCCCCTTCCACCACGAACAATTCGCAAAACTCCGGATTCCGCTCCTGGCAGTCCGCGAGTTTCCCGGGGAGGGAACCGCTATCCAGGGCCCCCTTGCGCCGCGTCAGGTCCCGCGCCTTGCGGGCGGCTTCGCGGGCCCGGGCCGCGTCAATCGCCTTTCCCACCACCTTCCGGGCCACGGGCGGGTTCTTGTCAAAATAATCCATCAGCCTTTCATAGAGGAACGAATCCACGGCCCCCTTGATATCGCTGTTCAGCTTCCCCTTAGTCTGTCCTTCGAACTGCGGTTGCGGCAATTTCACGCTGATCACCCCGACCAGCCCTTCACGAACGTCATCCCCTTGCACGCCCTCTTTGACTTCCTTGAAGAGGCCGCTCGAGCCGCCGTAATTATTGATGGCCTTCGTCAAGGCCGATCGGAATCCGGACAGGTGGGTGCCGCCATCCACCGTGTTGATGTTGTTGGCAAAACAGTAAATATTTTCGGCATACCCGTCGTTGTACTGAATCGCCACTTCGATGTTGACCCTGTCCTTGGTTCCGTCCTCTTTCTCGCCGCCAAACTCCCGCTCTGCCTCGAAGTAGATGACCTTGTCGTGCAGAACGGTCTTGTTCTTATTGAGCTGTTTGACAAACTCCGCGATGCCGCCCGTAAATTTGAACTCGTGCTTTTTGTCGGTGCGCTCATCGTTGATGGTGATGACCAGCCCCTTGTTCAGGAAGGCCAGTTCGCGCAGCCGTTGCGAGACCGTGTCAAAGTTGATTTCAATGGTGTCAAAGATTTCCGGGTCCGGGTGAAACGTGACCCGCGTGCCCTGTTTCTGCGATTTGCCCATCTTCTTGAGCGGCGCCTGAGGCTTGCCGCGCTCGTAGGCCTGCTGATAGGCATATCCATCCCGCCAGATCTCCAGGTCGAGCATTTCGCTCAAGGCGTTGACCACCGAAACGCCGACCCCGTGCAGGCCTCCCGAGACCTTGTAACTGTTGGAGTCGAACTTCCCGCCGGCGTGGAGTTTGGTCATCACGACTTCGGCGGCCGACACCTTCTCCGTGGGATGTTCATCGACGGGGATCCCACGCCCGTTGTCCACCACGGTGACCGAGTTGTCCACGTGGATGGTCACATCCACGCGGGAGCAATAGCCCGCCAGCGCCTCGTCAATGGAGTTATCGATCACTTCGTAGGCCAAATGATGCAGTCCCATCTCCCCCGTGGAGCCAATGTACATGGCGGGACGCATGCGGACGGCTTCCAAACCTTCCAGCACCTTGATGCTGTCGGCATCGTAATGGCCCGAGCCTCCGTTCGTCCTCCGCTCGGCTATGCCATTTTCGTGATTGCTGCTCTTAGTCATGAACGATCCAACTCTCGCTTTTTATTTTCCGCCAAAAAAAGAAAAACCGACCCCCGTGGGAGTCGGTCTATTTCCCCTGAAATGCGCTGACCCATCGAATCTTGATTCTTTTCGTCGTGTGCTGTCGTCCAATCCACCTCACCCGCTTGATTCCTCCAGCCGCCCGCCTATTTTCAAATCCGCATCGGCATGACAATGTACCGGTAGTTGATCCCCTCTTCGTTGATCGGCCTCAAAAGCCCGGCGCTCTGCTCATCCTTGAATTCAAAACTCACCTTGTCCTCATGAATGACCGATAAAAATTCAAGAAGATACTGGCCGTTGAATCCCACCTCGAGGGGCGTTCCGGAATAGTCGACTTCCATTTCGTCATGCGCCTCGCCATAGTCGGCATGGCTGGATGAAACCTCCAGTTTCTGCGCCCCAACATTCAGCTTGATGGCATGCGACCGCTCGTCCGACAGCAGAGACACCCGCCTCAGCGCCGACAAAAACTCCTCGCGGCCCACGGAAACATTCTTTTCATTTTCCCGCGGCAACACCGCCTCGTAATTTGGAAATTGGCCCGACAACATCCGGGAAACGAGCAGCCGGTTACCCAGCTTGAAGAAGAGATGATTTTCATCCTTTCCCATTTCCACCGTGGCTTTCTCATCGGCCTCCCCCAGCAACCGGGTCAATTCGCCCATGGCCTTCTTGGGGATCAACGCGCGCAGCTCCGTATTCAATCCCGTGAACTCGTACGTTTGTTCGATGTGCGCCAGGCGGTGGCCGTCGGTCGACACCATGGTCATGCTGTTGGGTTTCAGCAAAAGGAGCGCCCCGTTAAGGGTATAGCGCGACTCCTCCGCGCTGATGGCAAAAATCGTCCGGTCAATCATGCGGGCCAGCATCCGCGCCGGGATGGTGACCAGGGGATGTTTGAATTCCGCCATCGCAGGAAAATTATCGGTCGCTGTCCCCACCAGCTTGAAGGAGGACTTCTGACAGGTCACGGTCGCCCAGTTGTTCTCCTGGGCTTTGAATTTGATCTCGGCGTCAGGCATCGCCCGAACAATGTCGAAGAAGCGTTTCGCGGGAACGGTGAGGGCACCCGGAGATTTCAACTTGGCGTCACAAAGGGTCCTGATTCCAATCTCAAGGTCCGTGGCGACAATCAACAGCCTTTCCGCCTCGGCTTCCAGCATCACGTTCTGCAAGATGGGAATCGTTGCCTTTTTCTCCACCACCCCCTGCGTAAAGGTCAACTCTTTGAGCAGATCAAATTTTTTAACCGTGAATTCAATCATGAAGGTTTCCTCGGTTGTTCAGACGGTTTTGATTTCTCTCAAAGTAAATAAACCATTCCATTAATGAATTATTGATGATGATGATAACGCCTGTTGAAATCTGCAAATCTTGTTTGGCGGCGTTCCCGGTGGACCGGCGAGCGCTACGTCAAGATGGAATCCTGTGTGTTCGCGCTGTCTCCCTGTGATAAACAGCGCTCCTTCTCTTCCGGTAGAGTTTTCGACAGGATTTCTCTGGCGCGCCTGTGAGAAAATCGAACGCTCCTATTGGAAAGAACCAGTTACCTTGTTGATTAATCTGTTTAAATCCTTGTCACTCTTCCGCAGCTCCTCGATCTTGTGAATGGAATGGAGCACCGTGGTGTGGTGCTTCCCGTTAAACTCGCGGCCAATTTCCGGCAAGGAGGCCGTGGTCAACTGCTTGGCCAGGTACATGGCAATCTGCCGCGGATAGGAGATGCTTTTGGAATTGTTCTTCGATTTGAGGTCCGACACCTTCAGGCTGAATTGTTCGGACACGGCCTTCTGGATCATTTCAATCGTTATCCGTTTTTCCTGGGAGTCGAGAATGCTCCTCAAGACCTGCTGGGCGACCTCGACGTTGATCTCCAGGTCCTTGAGCTGACAATAGGCGACGAGCCGAATCAACGATCCCTCCAACTCCCGGATATTGGACTTGATCTTGCTGGCGATAAACATCGCCACGTTATCGGGAATCTTCACCTTCTCCGACTCGGCTTTTTTCTGAAGGATGGCAATTTTCGTTTCCAAGTCGGGGGGTTGAATGTCGGCGATCAGGCCCCATTCAAACCGCGACTTCAAGCGCTCCTCAATGGTCGGGATGTCCTTGGGCGGGCAATCACTCGAAATCACGAGCTGCTTTTGATTGTCATACAGGGCATTGAAGAGATGAAAGAACTCCTCCTGGGTGCGCTCCTTGCCGGCGATGAACTGGACGTCGTCAATCAACAAGGCATCGACGTTGCGGTATTTTTCCCGGAAGGAGACCATCTTGTCGTAGCGAAGAGAGGAGATGACGTCATTCGTGAATTTTTCGGTGGAGGCATACGTGAGACGCGATTTGCTGTTGTGCCTCTTGATCATGTGGCCGATGGCGTGCATCAAGTGCGTCTTCCCCAATCCCACCCCGCCATAAATAAACAGCGGGTTGTAAGCTTTTGAGGGGGATTCGGCCACCGCGCGCGCCGCGGCATGAGCGAACTGGTTGCTTGAGCCCACCACGAAGGTGTCAAAGGTGTACTTCGGGTTGAGTTGGTGATCAATCGAGTCAAAATCGAGGGCGGCCTGTTGTGGAAAGCGAGCCATTCGAGTTGCCTTGCTCCCCAGATCCATCCCCGTCGTGATGGGATGAACCATGAACTCAAAACGGGCAATGGGGGCTCCCGTTTCGACCACCGAGCGGTTGATTTCGTCCATGACGTTTTCAAGAATCCATTCTTTGAAGATCTCGTTCGGAACGTCGACAAAGGCGACGGATTCTTTCACCTGGCTTAGGCGTGTTGGCTTGAGCCACGTATCGAAGTTCTGGGGATCGACCTTATCTTCGAGGGAAGACAGGATCTTTTGCCATACATTCATATATAAGGATTTAGCTGATTTATTTTTCACAAAGTTTTCCACAGCCTGTGGAAAACTACCGTTTTGGGTTACTCATGGTATGGCTTGAGC
>JBAVHJ010000275.1:0-14384 GCA_049685715.1 Terriglobia bacterium
AGCGAGGTCATCGTCACGCGAGGTCTGCGTGATCCCGGGTGAGGATTCGGTCATCCCGTAGGCGATGGTCATCTCCGGGATGTGCATCTCGTGAATGACCCGCCGCATGAGCGGTTCGGGGCAGGGAGCGCCCGCCATCACCCCGGTGCGAAGGGAGTGGCAATTGTATTGTCCAAATTCCGGGTGCCCCAGCATGGCCAGGAACATGGTGGGGACGCCATAGACAGCGGTGCAGCTCTCTTTCTCGATTGCATCAAGAACTTTCAAGGGATCGAAATACTCCACCGCAACAATCGCGACCCCGTGGGTGAACGCACCCAGAACCCCGATGACGCATCCGAAGCAATGAAACAGCGGGACTGAAAGGCACAACCGGTCGGCGGGCGAGTAGGCCAGCCCTTTTCCCAGCCAGTAGCCATTATTCAAGATATTGCGATGTGTGAGCATTACTCCCTTCGGGAAACCGGTCGTCCCGGAGGTGTACTGCATGTTCATGACTTCGTCAGGATGGAGCGAATCCTCGCGGTGGCGAAGATCCTCCATGGGAACGGTGTTGGCTGACCGTTCGAGCTCAGTGAGCGGGACAATTCCAGGAAATTGCCCGGGTCCGATGTGGATGATGTGCCGGAGAAATGACAATTTGGGATGGGCCGGATCGAGCTTCCCGGTAGCGCGAAGCGAGGGCAGCAAGGAGTAAATCGCTTGGATATAATCGATGTCTTTGAAGCCGCTTGCCAGAATCAACATCGACGACTCGGATTGCGAGAGCAGGTATTCCAGCTCATTGGCCCGCAGTTGGGTGTTGACCGTGACCAGAATAGCCCCGATCTTTGCCAGGGCGAACTGTAATGCAATCCACTCCGGAACGTTCGTTGACCAGAGGGCCACCCGGTCGCCCTTCTCAACCCCGAAAGCGATCAGCCCCCGGGCGAGATGGCTCGCCCATTCTTCCAACTCTCTGAACGTCCACCGGCGGTCCGAATCCGGACAGACCAGCGCTTCGTGATGAGGGAATAGGGCCGCAAGGCGGGTGAGTAATTGCCCCACGCAGATATCCTTGAAGCCGTCAAAGGATTCCATGGGAGACTAACTCCACGTCGTGAGAGGTGCAGCACCCAAGAGGCACAGGGAGCACATTTCTGTGTGTCTGAAGCCTTCTAAGGCATTTATGATGCGCCTTCAATTTTTTCGGTCTTTGGTCAGGGATGACGTGGACCAGAACTGGCTTGGCCATGGGGCGAATCTGGTCCAGCGCATTGGGGCGAAAGAAATCTCGCCCCACTCTTGGGGTTTGAATTACTTGCCAGCGGCCTTTTCCACTGCGCGCATGAGACGAAGCGTATTGCCCCCGAGCACTTTCCGGATCTCTTCCGCGCTATAGCCTTTGTCAAGCAACGCTTGCGTGACGTTAGGAAGCTTGGACGCGTCCTCCAATCCTACGGGGGTGCAGGTGACGCCGTCAAAGTCGCTCCCGAGACCGACGTAATCTATGCCCACCAGTTTCTTCACATAATCGATGTGGGCCACCACGTCGTCGAGAGTGGCGGGGGGAACATTCTTCCGATAATCTTCCATGAGCCGCTTTTGTTCTTCTTTCACCTTCTCTGGATCGTTCTTATATTTCTCCTGAAACGCTTCCATCGCGTGCCACCGCTTCATTCCCTCGTCGGCGCTCCGCTGGGAAAGGAACTCACAGCCGAAGTTGATCTGGATTACGCCCCCATTCCGGGCGAGGGCCTTGATCATGTCGTCGGTCATGTTGCGCGGAAGATTGGTGAGGGCCCGGCAGGAGGAATGCGAGGCGATCACCGGCGCCTTGGTCGCGGCGAGGACGTCATAAAAAGTTTTGTCACTGACGTGCGAAATGTCGACCATCATCCCCAGCCGGTTCATCTCGTGGATGACCTCGCGCCCGAAATCCGTCAGGCCATTGTGATGATTGACCTCGGGCTTGTCGATATCGCCCGAGGAATCGGCCCAGTTGTTCGTATTCACATGGGTGAGGGTCATGTAGCGAACGCCCAGGGCGTAAAAGTCACGCAGCAGCCGCAAACTGTCTTCAATCGCATGTCCTCCCTCAACGCCAATAAGCGCGGCGATCTTGCCTTGCTTGTGGATGCGTTCGATATCATCAGCCGTCGTCGCGAGTGCAAAAGCCTCCGGATGCTTGGCCACGATGTCAAACCGTATCGTGTCGATCATCTCCATCGCGCGGTGGGCCGATTGATTGGTCTTCACATACTTCTCCCCCACATAAGCCGCAAAGAACTGGGCGCCCATTCCACCGGATCGCAGCTTGCCGACATCCTCCATATTCTTGGAGTCTTGGGTGGCGATGTCGAAGCCATTGACGGTTTCCGAAGAGGTGTCGGAATGAGTATCGATGACGATGGCGGAGTTGTGAATCTTCCTGGCTTCAGCGGAGATCGGATGATCCGAGGCGGGCTTCTGTTCTCCGCTCAGCCTGAAGGAAAGGAGAATCGCCATCAAAGTGATGAGACCGAAAAGAATCAAAGGCTTTCCATTCTGTGGTGTAAGACGGGGACGATTCATCGGAGGTTCATTCCTTCCTTCTTGCGTTCAGATTCAATTCGATTGTTGTTTTGAGTTCTGTTCCGAAAAACCCAACACAAACGTTACCGCCGAGGCACTGAGACCGCAGAGAATTCCAATGGTTCAACCCTGAAAGCCCTCTGCGTCCTTGGCGGTTTTGTCTTTTGATTTCATTTCATGCCATGAGATTTCTGCATCGCGGCTGACCAGCGCAGGAACGCCGCCAGATCCTTGCGGTACGACCACATGAATTTCCAGAAGGTTTTGAAATCGATGGCGTCGGCATGAATGCCGGAAAAGGTTTCAATGCGCCATCGAAGATAAGGGGATCTCCAGGGCCGGAGCCGGTAGCCCCGCGACGCCACCCAGAGGTATCGAATCCAGTAAAGCATGAGATCCAGGTTGTAATCATTGTCAGGGACGGACAGGTTCGCCTGACGTCCCGGGTGCCGGTCGGCACTTTTCCATCAAAAAAAACAAAAACCGCGACAGAGTCCTCAGAAACTATCGCGGTGGGGATGTGATGTCAATTGAATTGTCGCCGTTCGAAATCGCGGGCCCCCATTACTTATGGAACCAGCCCAGGATCCCCTGTTTCACGGCCTCCCGGTTCAGTTCGGCGATGGCGTCGGTCAGGGGGATGTCTTTGGGACACGCCTGGACACAGTTCTGGGCATTGCCGCATTCGGCCAGACCTCCCTCGTCCAGCATGGTCTCAATGCGTTCGTGGGCGATCGCCTGGCCGGTGGGATGGGCATTGAAAAGCCGGACCTGTCCGTAGATCTGCGCGCCCACGAAATTCTTCTTCTTGTCCTCCTCGGTGCGGATCGGCATAAACTGCGGACACACTTCCAGGCAGCATCCGCACGTCATGCATCGCGAATAGGGATAATTCTCCTCCTGGACCTTGGGCAGGAGCCGGGGGCCTTCGCCGATCGGGTAGGTGCCGTCGATGGGAATCCACGCCTTGGCCCGAATCAAGTTCCGGAACATGGAACTGCGGTCCACCTGAAGATCACGGATACAGGGAAACTTTGAAAAGGGTTCCAGGGTGATCGGGTGGGAAAGCTGGTCGACGAGCGCGGAGCAGGCCTGCCGGGCGCGGCCGTTGATCAGCATCGAGCACGCGCCGCACACTTCCTCCAGGCAATTGCAATCCCAGGTGACCGGTGTGGTCTTATGCCCTTCGGCCGTGACCGGTTTTTCCTGAATCTCCAACAGCACCGAAATGATATTCATGTTGGGCCGGTAGGGGATTGAAAAGTTTTCCCAATAGGGCTTGGAACGGGGATCATTTTGGCGTTTGATTTTCAGTCGAATGGCATCAGGCATGAGAGGTCCTCACAGGGATAAATGATATCGGGTTTTGATCAATCGTACTTTCTCTGCCGTGGAGGGATGAGGGAGGTATCCACGGGCTCATACGAAATCTTGGGCTCGCCGTTTTCCAACCTTGCCAGCGTGGTCTTGAGCCACTCCGCATCGTTGCGTTGGGGGAACTCCGGCTTGTAATGCGCGCCCCGGGATTCGTTGCGGAGCAGCGCGCCCAGATTGATGACGCGCGCCAGGTGCAGCATGTTCCCGAGGGCGCGTGCAAACAGGAATCCCTGGTTTGACCATTTGGACCGGTCTTCGAGGTGGATGTTCTTGTAACGCTCCTGGAGCTTGATGAGATCTTCGCGATTCTGCTCCAGCTTGTCGTTGTATCGAATCACCGTGCAATTCTCCGACATCAGCTTTCCCATCTCGAGCCAGAGGTCATAGGGGCTCTCCTTCCCATCGGCCTTCCAGAGGGCTTCGCTGATTTCATTCTGTCGTTTCAGCTCGGCATCAAAGACCGCGGAGGACACCGAAGCGGAGCCATTCTTAAGACCTTGGGCATAATTGAGCGCTTCGTCGCCGCAGACCATGCCGTCGAATACACAGGAAACCAATGAATTGGCCCCCAGGCGGTTGGCTCCATGATGCTGGTAATTGCACTCCCCGGCCCCGAAGATACCCGGAAGGTTAGACATCAGCTTGTCCCCGTCCACCCACATACCCCCCATGGTGTAGTGCATGGCCGGGAAGACCCGCATGGGAACTTTGTGCGGATCGTCCCCGATGAATTTTTCGTAGATTTCCAGAATGCCTTCAAGCTTGCGCTCCAGCACGTCCCTCGGGATGTGGGAGACATCCAGGTAAACCTGCATTTTTCCATCCACGCCGTAACCATCCAGGCAAAGCTGGAAAATTTCACGCGTTGCGATATCCCGGGGGAGGAGATTTCCGTACTTCGGATACTTTTCTTCGAGGAAATACCAGCGACCGTTCGGTTTGTCTGCGCGCGGGACCCACAGGCGGCCTCCTTCGCCCCGGGCGGACTCGCTCATCAGCCGCAGCTTGTCCTCGCCTGGGATGGCGGTGGGATGCACCTGGATGAATTCGCCGTTGGCGTACAGCATCCCCTGTTGGTACAGGGCTGAGACGGCTGATCCGGTGCAATTCATGGAGTTGGTGGACTTGCGGCCGAAGACCAGCCCGATGCCTCCCGTGCCCATGATGAGGGCCTCGGCCGGAAAGACCTTGGTCTCCATTGTGGTCATGTTCATGGCCACAATCCCGCGGCCAATCCCCTTATTGTCGATGACCCCGGAAAGCATCTCCCAGCCCTCAAACTTGGAGACTAAGCCCGCTGCTTCGTGACGGCGCACCTGCTCATCCAGCGCGTAGATCAACTGCTGTCCGGTGGTGGCCCCGGCGAATGCCGTGCGATGAAACCGGGTGCCGCCAAAGCGCCGGAAATCCAGCAGACCTTCCGGGGTGCGGTTGAAAGTGACTCCCATCCGGTCGAATAGATCGATGATCCCGGGTGCGGCTTCACACATGCGTTTCACGATCGGCTGGTTCGCGAGAAAATCGCCTCCATAGACAGTGTCATCAAAGTGCTGCCAGATGGAGTCCCCTTCACCCTTAAGATTTTTGGCCGCGTTGATGCCGCCCTGGGCACACACAGAATGGGATCGCTTGACGGGGACCGTCGAAAACAAGTCGACGTTGAATCCTTTTTCGGCAATGCGGATGGTGGCCATCAGACCTGCCAGTCCACCGCCGACAACAATGAATCGAGGGGTTGCCATTGATGCGTTCTCCATGATGAGGAATCATGAAAAAGATTGCTTGTTCGGATTGTCTTACATGGCCAACATGACTTGGAACGAGAGGAAATGGACTTGGGACTTCCTTGCAGCCACCGGGAAGGAGAGCTTCCCACTCCAAAAAACCAATTCTCCATGACCGGAGTTGGGTTGTCAAATTCTTTTCAGATGAAGAATTCCACGCGCAATCCGGCTCGATGGTGGATCTCATCCTCCTCCGACTCCGCGCGGGAATACTCTTTGGAGAAGAACTAGAGAATTCTTTTCAGTGAGAAGGGGATGGTGATTTCTGCGAGGACGTCGACCGGCCTTCCGTTCTTTTGGGAGGGGCTGAAGAGCCAGTGTTTGAGGGCATCGATGGCGGAGTCGTCCAAGCGTGCGTCCACACTGCGGAGCACCTTGATGGTGTCCACAGAGCCGTCATGACGGATGACAGCGCTCAGGATGACATCTCCTTCCACCTTATCGTAGATGGCGGAGGATGGATATTTAGGGTGTTCACTATGGACCAAACGCGGGGCGCTGAGTTCCGCATCGGGATCACCCGTGAGCATCGGGTCGCGCGAGGCGCTCAGTGTGGGGTCTTCATATTCAGAAAACCGCATCACCCAGCTCCCACTCCGACTGGAGAGGTTCGCTAGATTAAGGTATGCCGTATAGATTCTCTTTTCCGCCTCTCCACGGGGGTTCTTTCTTGATTCGCCGGGGATGCCCGGGGGTGACTCCTGCGGATTTTGTTCGACACTGAATCGGCGCGGTTTGGGCAGGATCAATTCCGGATGTTTGCCTTGGTCTTTAGAGCCTTCCCGGGTGGAGGTTGGGGCGGTACGATCCTTGGGAGGAATATTCGCGGCCACCTGCGGGGGCAGCGCGGGTGTTTGAACGACGGCCGCGCCCGGCTCGGTCAGCCCTCCCCCCGTGACCGTGACGTTGGGGATCTTCAAGGCCCCCGCCTTTCCGCCCCCATTGCCGCCATTTCCCGTTCCGTCCTCCGTTCCAAAGGAAGCCGATTTTGAAACATTGGGAACCTTGACGTCCTTTTCCGGCGGCGCTGGATTGACATTCAGCACGACGAGGTTTGGCATATCCACACTGGTGAAACGGCCAATCTCAGGAGTCACCGTGGGCACCGCATCCGGCCCCTTCGGCACAGGAACATTGGCAAAGGTGTTTCCGAAGGTCGTCGGCGGGAGCGCTTCGACCTGAGGCAGTTCGGCATTGGGTTTGAGCAGCAATCTTGGGGCTGGGTTCAGCGCCTCCGATTGGGCGATCTTGATGTCAGAAAGAGCGCGCCGGCCCACATCGGCCTCCGGGGGCAGTGCGGGCGGGATCGGGACTAAGAGTTCTTTGGGAAGACTCAAGGCATTGGCGGAACCGGGGACGAGCGTGGGCATCGGCGGTTCAAAGGGACGGGGCGTTTCGGGTTTGACCGAAATGATATTGGGCAACTTGATCTCGGCCATGTCCGGCGCTTTGGGGGCTTCAGGCTGGATGATGGTTTGGAGGTCGTTGTCAGGCTCCGGCGGATTGGAAATAATGGTCTGATTTTGTTTCGGGATACGTTTCGCTGTTTTTGGTAACTCCTGATTGTTGTCCGGCGAAAAAACTTCGGGAAGATATTCCGAGAGTTTGTAATAGGTGATGGTGTGGTCCTGACTCAGCTCATTCAGTTTTTGAATCGCCCGCTGGGTGAGAGGGTTGACTGAGACGAAGAGCAGCCCCACCTGGATCGCGAGCGCGAACAAAACGCCCCATCCGGGAAAATGTTCGCGTACGATGAGATTGCTTGCGCCGGCCGGCTTCGCCGTAATGGGCAGGGGGATTGAAGAAACATCAGGGTGGATGAAGAATTCCACCAAATGGCGCGCCATTAACCGCTGGATCGAAGGAACCTCCCACAAGATCCGTAGAAAGGCTTCCTCATGCGCTCGGCGTCGGGCCAGGATCCCTTGCTCCCAAAAACGGAGCTTATCGAGGGCCTCGGCGCGGCTGATGCGGTGATCGCCAAAATATTTGCTGCGGTAGTGCTGTTCGAAGTCCTGGTCCGAAACAACCTGCCACAGTTCCCGAAGCTGGCGAATATGGTCGGCTGCGCCGCCGTTTTTAGCCCGGTGATCCTCCGGGTCCTGGTGAATTGTGTCCGGATCACCCGTCATGCGGTCATTTAAGCACAAATCGGGGAACAGGGAAAGGGCAGGGAGAAGTGGACGGATAAGCGGTTTGGGTTACAACGACTTGCCGGGGCGCACAGTCCGTCGTGGCGGTCTGTGCGCCCCTACAACAAGGCCTGTGAAGCCTGCTCAGTCGTAGTATTCCAAACCCAGGTGAGTAATCATCTCTTCGCCGCGCATGTAGCGGAGCGTGTTCTTCAGCTTCATGAGTTGAATGAAGAGGTCGTGTTCGGGATAGAGTTGGGGCGCACACATCGGCGATTTGAAATAGAAGCTCAGCCATTCCTGGATGCCGCGCATCCCCGCGCGTTGGGCGAGGTCAAGGAAAAGCACCAAATCGAGGACGATGGGCGCCGCCAGGATGGAGTCGCGGCACAGGAAGTCCACCTTGATCTGCATCGGGTAACCGAGCCAGCCGAAAATGTCGATGTTGTCCCAGCCTTCTTTGTTGTCGCCCCGCGGCGGATAGTAATTGATGCGCACCTTGTGGTGAATTTTTCCGTACAACTCGGGATAGACCTCCGGCTGAAGGATGTGTTCGAGCACTCCCAGTTTGGACTCTTCCTTGGTTTTGAATGACTCCGGATCATCCAGCACTTCACCGTCGCGATTTCCCAGGATGTTGGTCGAGAACCATCCGGCGAGACCCAGCATCCGGGCCTTGAAACCGGGCGCGAGGATCGTCTTCATCAGGGTCTGTCCGGTCTTGAAATCCTTCCCGCATACGGGAACGTTGTTCTTCCGCGCGAGTTGGCGCATCGCTTCGATGTCGATGGTCAGATTGGGGGCGCCGTTGGCGAAGGGGATGCCGAGAGAAAGTGCGGCGTACGCATACACCATGGACGAAGGGATCTTGGGGTCGTTGGCCTTCAACCCCTTCTCAAACTTGGCCAGTGAGGAATGGACCTCGCTGGGCTTCAGGAATACCTCGGTCGAGCCGCACCACACCATCACCGTGCGAGCCACCCCGGTTTCCTTCTGGAATCGGCGGATATCCTCCTTGACCTGTTGGGCCAATTCCCACTTGTTCTTGCCCCGCTTGACGTTGGGGCCATCCAACTTCTTCACATACTTGCGGCTGAAGACAGCCTTCATGGGGTGAAGCTGCTCCAATTCATCTCGAACCGAATCCAACAGCGTCCGCTCCAGAACGCCCGCTTTGCAGGCGATTTCGTAGCCGTTCTCCGGAAAAATGTCCCACCCTGCAAACACGAGGTCGTTGAGATCTGCCAGGGGGACGAAATCCTTGATGGTCGGGACGCGGTTATCGGTACGTTTTCCGAGGCGAATGGTGCCCATCTGCGTCAGCGAACCGATGGGGCGGGCCAGCCCCTTTCGGATGGTTTCAACACCCGCGATGAACGTGGTGGCTACCGCACCCAAGCCGGGGATCAGGACGCCCAATTTGCCTTTCGCGGGCGCGATCTTTACTCCTTTTTTAATCACGATGATTTCTCCAGGTCGAATCTTTATTTGATTGAGATGCTTTGCCCGCCGATGAAACGCCCTTTTACGACGGGTGATGTGTGAGGATGATGAGATCCAGCAGAAAACGATTGGTAATGATGGGGGAATCCGTCCTGATTTGCAACCTTAAATTTGGAGTCCTCTGAAAACGGCGTCGATAATCGCAAGCTCGTCACGGCCGCCTCGCTTGCGTGCGTGCATATTCCTGGCGCGCCTTGGAGCCGTAAGGTATGGGCGGTGAACCGTTTCTTCGAAGGGGAGTTTGCAGCTACAACTTCACCACGCGTGCGAATCGTATTGCCGGGAAGCTGCAAATCTCTCGCAGCACCACAGCGGGTACGTCGTTGTCGATATTCACCACCCCGATGGCGGTATGAGTGTTCTCGTCGCGTCCCAGTGCAAAACTGGCAATATTGATATGAGTTCGGCCCAGCGTTGTTCCGATGTGACCCACAACGCCAGGGGTATCTTCGTTCCTGAAAAACAAAAGCGATCCTCGCAGGGGGGCCTCGAGGTCGATCCCGTCCACCGAGACGAGGCGGCAGGCCGATTCGTTTAACAGACCGGCTGGACCGAGCAGGACGGTCCCCTCGACCCACTCCTCCCGGGTCTTCTGTTGGGTTGACACCCCGCTCGCATTACCTTCTGGTAACGCCGTTCTCTTGCGTTTTGTTTCTGGCGGCTGGGGAATGGAACCCTCCGTCATTCGCAGCTTGACCGAGATGAGATTCGAGAAGTGTCGTTGCCGGCTGCTGTTGGATTCGACCACGGTGATCTCGCGCTCTTCGGCAACGGCCCGGGCATTAATGGGGTTCACCCGATCAGAGATGGGTAAGAGCAGCGCCTTGATGATCGTATTCGAAATGAAACCTGTGTTCATTTGGGCCAGTTCCCCATAGTACCGGATTCCGATCTCGTTCAACCGGCCTTCGGCAATCGAAGCAAGAAAATTGCCCATGCGCTCGCCGAGGCGGAGAAAAGGCTCAAGCTTGCGGTATTCCTCCAGGGTTAACGAAGGCAGGTTCACGGCATTCTGTGCCACGCCCGACTTCAGGAAGGTGCGGACCTGACCGGCGATTTCGATGCCTACGTTTTCCTGTGCTTCCACGGTGGATGCCCCGATGTGCGGCGTGCACACGAGGTTGGAAAGCTCAATCAGCTTCCGGTTCTTAGGGGGCTCTTCGGCAAAGACATCGAGGGCAGCGCCGGCAATCTTCCGGGTGGCCAGCGCCTCATAGAGCGCCGGCTCATCCACGACTTCACCGCGGGCGCAGTTGATGAGCCGGGCCGTCGGTTTCATGAGTCTCAGCTTGGCGGAATCGATGAAGCCTCGGGTGGCAGAGCTCAGCGCCAGATGAAGAGTGATGAAATCCGATTCCCGAAACAGGATCTCCAAAGGGACCAGGGCAACCGTGAGATCCTTCGCGAGGCGTTCGGACACATAGGGATCGTATGCCATGACGCGCATCTTGAAGGCCAGTGCGCGGCGGGCCACTTCAATCCCGATTTTTCCAAGCCCCACAATGCCCAGGAATTTGTCACGGAGCTCAGAGCCCAAAAACGACTTCTTGTCCCACTCCCCCTGTTTCAGGGAGGCATTGGCGTTGGGAATAGAGCGTGCGAGCGCGAGCATCAAGGCAAAGGCGTGTTCAGCGACGCTGGTGGAGTTTCCGGCAGGGGTGTTCATGACAGCGATGCCGTGTCGGGTCGCGGCGTCGACATCCACGTTGTCAACGCCCGTGCCGGCGCGCCCGATCACCTTCAGTTTTTTTGCCCGCGCGATCACTTCGTTCGTCACTTTGGTGGCGCTGCGGATGATCAGGGCGTCATATTCACCGATGCAGGCGATCAAGGCCTCGCGTGTGAGGTCGGTCTTTACTTCCACCTGGAATTCCACCTCGCGCTGCAAGAGTTCGATGCCCCGCTTCGATATTTTGTCGCTGATGAGTATTCTCATGAAGATGTAGGGGATATCCCCGCTCTCCCGGCGCCTTTACCAGCAGACCTCAATCCTGTTGGTGGTGAAGAAATACGTTTTGTGCCGCCTGAACGCCCGCTCCCAAATCAACCGGCACGCCCAATTGCTTCAAGATAATTTCCAAACAGGCCAGTGTGGCAATGGCATCGTAGAAATCGTAATAGCCGAGGTGAGCGATGCGAAAAATCTTTCCTTTCATCTCCCCCTGTCCATCGGCTATGACCGTCCCGAACTGGTTTTTGAAGGCCTTGACGATTTCACCCGAATCAATCCCCGGCGGGGCACAAAGGGTCGTTAAGGCGTCACTCGGTGAGGTGTGGGCAAAGAGTTTCAGACCGAGCGCCTGTGCCGCGGCGCGCGTCGCCGAGGCCAGAAGAGCCGCATTGGAGATCAGCCGCTCACGGCCCAAAGCACGAATTTGTTGCAGGGAGGCGTGAAGGCCGATCACCAGGGAAATGGCCGGTGTGAAAGCGGATTCGCCCTTGACTTGATTTTTCCGCTCCTTTTGAAAATCGAAGTAATACCGGGGTGATTTCGAATTCCGAATTGCGGCCCAGGCTTTCTCGCTGACGCTGACGAAGGCCAGCCCGGGCGGCAGCATCGTCGCTTTCTGACTGCCGCCGATGACGATGTCCAGATGCCAGCGGTCAGTGGCCACCTCCATCACCCCAAGTCCGGTGATGGCATCGACCACCAGGCAGGTCTGGGAATGCTTGGAGAGGATCGTTCCCAGGCGTTCAATGTCGTGCCGCACCCCGGTGGAACTTTCGGTGGCCTGCACGAAAACGGCTTTGATTCGAGGGTCTCTTTCCAGAGCTCTCTCAATCTCTTGTGGATCCACAGCCCCCCCGTAAGGAATGGAGACCACTTCGGCATTGATGGAGTACGCCTGGGCGATCGAGGTCCAACGCTCCCCGAATTTGCCCGCCGAAATAATCAGGGCTCGATCTCCCGGTGAGAGGAGATTGGCCAGGGCGCCTTCCATCGCGCCCGTACCCGAGGAGGCAAAGATCAAGACATCGTTTTGAGTATCGAAAAAGTACTGGAGAAGCACGCGCGTTTCCGAAAAAATCTTTCGAAAAGCCTCGGTGCGGTGGTGAGGGATTGGTCCCGCCATGGCGACCTGCGCCTCCGGCAGCAACTGGGTGGGACCCGGCGTCATGATCCGTGTCTTGAACATGGCCTCTCCTCTGGATGAAACTCTGTTGAAGGTACGCGACATTGTCAAGTAAGGAGCCATGCTTGTCAAATTCAAATCGGAATCACATTCCGAACCCCCCGAAGGTGAGCCCACTCGAATCTGAAGCGAAAATATTCATTGGGAATGCAAGACAAAACCTTATAATGACCTTGCATCCAACAGGACTTGAATTACTCCATAACGGGATCTTCATGAAAGAACCGCGGTTCATAGCGCTCAGGCAGGGTCGAAGGATCCCCCGCTTGATTTGGTGGGGCTGGGTGATTGGCTTGGTCGCCGGGGTGACATTTTTCGAAGCCCGGAGGGGGGCCTTCGGTGAAGAGCCGCAGGAAAACGAATTGGCTGGCAGAAGATTCATGAATAGTGCCATCGCGGCGATGGGAGGAGCGACGGCGTTCGACCAGGTCCGGAGTATCTCGATGCTGGGAATGACGCGGGTCGTGGCCGGAGATAACGAGCTTCAGGGTTCGGCAAAGTATGTCTATTTGCGCCCCGACAAGTATCGGGTTGATGTTAATCTGCAGCCCCTGAAGATGATTCAGGCTTTTAACGGAAAAGTGGGTTGGGGCATGGAGAATTTGCACCCTTATCCCTCCGACATTAACCAGCGGATTGCGGACTCGATGCAGGTGGTATTGACCCGCGGGCTCCTGGCCTTGTTTCATGTCAATGCCCCAAAATCCAGGATGCGCATTGTGGCCCGGGAGGAAATCGAGGGCATCAAATCTGATGTGATTGACTTTGAGGACGGCTCCGGCCATTCCACACGATTCCTTTTGGCCGCCGATACCCATTTGCCTCTGCGCGCGGTTTATGCGGACATCGACTCGCAGGGGAACCCCATCGAAACGACCGACGCCTTTTTCAATTTCCGAAAAGTCGGTGCCCTTCGCTGGCCCTACCGGATGGTGCAGTATCAAGCCGGCCTGCGCAAACGCGAGGATATCTTTACCGAAATTCAGGTAAATGGAAAAGTGGCGGAGGCTTTTTTTGATCTGATCCGATGACCTCCTTACAGGGACAAGGTTCCCTTGAATTGTAAATACACCGGAGAGTTATCCGCTGCTTGAAGAGGGGAGTGAATTCAGTGTCGAGGGACTGCATGCACTCGAGTCGAATGATTTGGCGCCGGTCTGGACAGCTGCTCAGAGGCTTGTCATTGTTATTGCTCCTGTTGCCAGGCCCGTCTCAATTCGCCGCGAAGCAGGTCACCCCACAGCCCCGCGAGGGGGCGACGCAGAAGTCCGGGGAAAACGATCCCGCACGCTTCGAGGAGGCGAAGAATTGGATTGCCCGTTCCCTCGCCGCCTATGGCGGGAGCGAGCGCCTCGCCGCCATCACGGACTTGAGTTTTGAGAGTCAGTCCCCGACCAAGGGGATCTCCCATCCAAGCATCAATTTCAAAGTGTATTTCAAAGGCTCCGATAAGTTCCGGACTGAAGTGTCGGGTTCAGACTTCTTTGCCCTCACCATTGTCAATGGTCCAGGCGCCTGGTTGAAAAGTGAACAGACGCTTATTGAATTAACGGCCGGCGACGTGGAGCCCCTTATGATTTCGACCGAACTTCAATCGCAGCCGTATGCCATCTATGGTCTCCTGACAAAATTCTGGTCGAAAGGAGACCGGACCGTCGACGGCGTGCGTTATGAAGTCATCGGGACAAGCGGTTTTCTTGGGAAGGATTTTGCACGCGGGGAGATCTACCTTGACCCGCAGACGTTTTTGATCCGGCGATTCGAGTACGAAGAAGAGGTCGAGGGGAAACAGGGCCGGGGAGTGAAGAAGTCCGAACTGCATTACGATGATTACCACACGACCGATGGAATTCCCTGGCCTTCGCACATTGTGTCCATCCAATCGGGCGTGACCTCAACCC
>JBAVHJ010000276.1:0-2318 GCA_049685715.1 Terriglobia bacterium
CTCCCAGGCTTTCCATCTCTTTCCCCTGAAGCTGAGATTTGCTTTGTCCCTTCTGCCATTTGCACGGGCGCTTCTTCGAGTACCAGGTGCGCATTGGTGCCGGCGATGCCAAAAGAGTTCACCCCGGCAATAGCACTCCCGGAGATGGCCGGCCAAGGCCTATAGTTTGGATAAATCACTAAGGGCAGGGAATCCCAAGGTATGCTGGGGTTTGGAGTCTGGAAGTGCAGAGTGGCTGGGAGGCCCCGGTGCTTCAGGCACAGTGCCGCCTTAATCAACCCCGCCACTCCCGCAGCTCCCTCCACGTGTCCGATATTTGTCTTGACGGACCCGACCACGCAAGGCTGATCCTCAGGACGCCCCTCTTTCAGTACATTCGCCAATGCCTGCAATTCCACGGGGTCGCCCGCCCGGGTGCCTGTTCCATGCGCCTCCACATATTGGACTTTCCCGGGGGAGATTCCCGCTGATCGGTATGCTTTCCGTAGTACATCTTCCTGACCCCGAACGCCTGGAGTTCCCATGGACCCACTGGTTCGACCGTCATTGTTGACCGCGCCCCCAATGATCTTTGCATAGATCGGGTCCCTGTCCGCTAGAGCTCGGGAGAGCAATTTCAGAACAACCATCCCTGCCCCTTCACTGCGAACGTAGCCGTTGGCCCGGGCATCTCCGAATTTGCAGCGGCCATCGGGGGCCAGCATGTTCGATTGAGAGTACGCGATGCTAATATGGGGGGAGAGAATTATATTGGCGCCCCCGGCCAGTGCCATTTCGCATTCCCCGCTCCACAGGCTTTGACAACCCAGGTAAACGGCTACTAATGATGAAGAACAGGCTGTATCGAGTGTCAGACTGGGCCCCTGCAACCCGAGGAAGTTAGAGACGCGGCCGGAGGCTGTGTAACGGCCACTTCCCGTTGTCATGTAAAAATCTATTTGTTCGGGATTGACCAAAAGGCGACTCTCGAAATCGTTTATCCACATTCCCACAAAGACGCCTGTCGAACTCCCCTCTATATTTTGGGGCACAATTCCGGCATCTTCGAGAGCTTCCCAGGAAACTTCCAAAAGGAATCTTTGCTGTGGGTCAAGACGCTCAGCTTCTCGTGGAGAAATCCCAAAGAAGAATGGGTCAAACTGATCAACGTTTTTTAAAAAGCCACCGTATCGAGAGATAACCTTTCCCGGGGTTGCCGGTTTAGGATCGTAAAATGCATCGATTTCAAATCGGTCAGGCGGAATCTCGCCAATGGCATCCACGCCGTCGCGCAAGAGCTGCCAGAAGCTTCCCGGACAGTTGACGCCCCCGGGAAAACGGCAGCCAATGCCTACAATGGCGATGGGCTCCCGGGGCAAACCTGAGACCCGAACATCGCCTTGTCCATTATTCCTTGCTGAAATGAGATCTGAATCGCCCATCTTCGGATTACGAGTGCTGTTCAACTTTGAGTCTCGACGTATTTGAATGATTGAAGAGTTCTTTCATGCCTGCCCCGGGGGTTCTCCCCGCCATGAGACTGAGGGAGATTCTGCTTTAAGCGCACCGATCCCTTGAAGGGAAGACACTCCTCCAGGCTAAAATGAGAAAGCACCCTCCACATTAGAATTGAAAATTGTGACAACATTGTTAAGCCCGATCGTTAAGAATGGAAAGAGGCTAGCCTTGCCTTGCCATCGGACCAACGGGTTATGGGGCGGGGCGGAGTCTTGTCTTTAGCCTGGATCAACCACTAAGCACACAACCGAGGTGCACATGACCCAACAATTGGTCTCAATGGGAGGACCGGCGGTCGGTCTGTGTACTCGAGCTTATCATCACTGCCTTTCCGCTAGCATCGTTTGTGCAGAACATCGGGAGCACACTGCGAACATCATCGGAAACCCCAGGAATGGTTTGAAATGGGAATCCCGCCTCGATAACGCGCCTGAATCAATACGCCTCCTCTTATGGGATCAAAAACCTGGTTCAAGTATCCCATGGACCGAATAACCGTCACTGCATCCTCAGCCTCGTCCAAGGGAAGATGTGTGAGCACCATTGCGTCAAAGTAGACACTTCGAACCCCACTGCTGACTGAGGATGAACGAAATCCTCCCAGGCCTGTTAATTCAAGATGCGTTCAATAAGGGTTGCCTCCCGATCCCAAAGCCAGAAACAGGGCCCCGTGTGGCCTAAACCAGCCTTGGTGCAAACAAAAGTATTCCTTATAGGAGGCTTTGTCAACGTTCACCGGCGGACTGGATTACTCTACATTAAGGTTCGCTCTCAAATCAGGGATTTGTTGAAGCTACCTTTCCCGAACTTGCGGATGAAAG
>JBAVHJ010000277.1:0-2968 GCA_049685715.1 Terriglobia bacterium
CGACTTCGTCTTTTTGAAAGAGATCGAAGCGTGGCGCGATGAGCTGGCCCGGAATATTGCCGTTCGAAATCCACGACTCAGTCAGCGGGAACTGAACTTCGCAGTACAACGCACCATTGACCGCATCATTTTCCTGCGCATTTGCGAAGACCGCGCCATCGAGACCTACTGCCAGCTTCAAGTGCTGTGCAATGGAACGCAAGTTTACAAACGCGTTTGTGAACTCTTTCAACGGGCTGATGAGCGTTACAACTCCGGTTTATTCCACTTTGAAAAGGAGAAAGAAAGACTTGAGCCGCCCGACGACCTGACGCTCGGTCTGAGCATTGACGACAAGCCGCTTAAGGAGATCATCAAGAATCTTTATTATCCCGACAGCCCCTATGAGTTTTCGGTTCTCCCGGCCGACATCCTGGGGCAGGTTTATGAGCAATTCTTGGGAAAGGTCATTCGCCTCACCCCCGCGCACCATGCCGTCGTCGAAGACAAACCCGAGGTGAAAAAGGCCGGCGGGGTTTACTACACTCCCACCTACATCGTCGATTACATCGTTAAGAATACCGTGGGCAAACTGGTGGGGCAGACGTCCTCGTCTGCCTCCACTTCTCCCAAAGAAAATCCGGGCGAGGACAGGGTTCCGGCCCTGCAAATCAAGAAGTCAACCCGACAGACCCTCACCCCCAAACAGGTCACCAACCTTCGCATTCTCGATCCCGCCTGTGGTTCTGGTTCTTTCCTGATAGGAGCCTACCAATATCTCCTCGACTGGCACCGCGACTGGTATGTCAACGATGGCCCGGCGAAACACACCAAGGAAATCTATGAAGGTCCCGGTGGCAGCTGGCGACTGACGACCGCTGAGCGGAAACGCATTTTGCTAAGCAACATCTACGGGGTGGACATCGATCCCCAAGCCGTGGAGGTGACCAAACTGTCACTGCTTCTCAAGGTGCTGGAAGGCGAATCGGACCAAACCCTCACCACCCAATTTCGCCTCTTCCACGAACGCGCTCTGCCTGACCTGGGCAGAAATATCAAGTGCGGGAATTCGCTCATCGGACCGGATTTTTGTGTAGGGCAGCAAATGAGCTTGCTCGATGACGAGGAGCGCTATCGCATCAATGCATTTGATTGGAAGGCAGAATTTCCAGACATCATAAAGGGAGGGGGCTTCGATGCGGTGATTGGAAACCCGCCGTACATTCGAATTCAGACCATGAAGGAATGGGCCCCTCTGGAAGTAGAGATCTACAAGGACCGCTATAAGTCCGCTGGCTCAGGCAATTACGACATCTATGTGGTTTTTGTGGAGAAGGCATTGAGCCTATTGAACGCACGGGGACGTTTCGGGTTTATTCTCCCACACAAATTCTTCAACGCTCAGTACGGCGAGGCACTGCGATCCCTCATTTCCCGCGGCAAGCACCTCGCGCATGTGGTCCATTTTGGGGACCAGCAGGTTTTCAACGGGGCATCGACATATACATGCCTAATGTTTCTGAATAAAGCCGGTTCTGACGAATGCCGGGTCGTCAAAGCTCATAACTTGGGTACTTGGCGCACGGAAGGCAAAGCCACCGTGGGCACAATTCACGCCGCAAGCATCGGCGTTGCTGAATGGAATTTTGCGGTTGGAAAAAGTGCGGAACTCCTCGAAAAGTTGAGCAAGATACCGGTGAAGTTGCAGGACGTAACCAGTCGCATCTTCCAGGGAATCAAAACCAGCGCTGACAAGATATACATCGTCGAGGAGCTGCAACGTAAGGGGAAGCGGGTCAAAGTTTATTCCCGACAGAAGGAAGCCGAGTACTGGCTCGAGGCCGATTTATTGCATCCACTAATCAAAGGTGGGGACAGCAAGCGTTATCGCCTTTCACGCACAAACCGGCTCATTCTTTTCCCCTACGCCAAACATGGTGACATTGCTGATCTGATTCCCGAGGAAACATTCAAGGAGGAATATCCGAAGACTTGGGCTTATTTGCTGGACAACAAGAGCTACCTCGAAGATCGGGAAGACGGCAAGATGGAAGGAAAGCACTGGTACGCTTTTGGCCGCAGTCAGGCGTTGGATGTCATGCCGCTACCCAAGATCTTCACGCCTGACATTGCTGCCCAATCATCGTTTTCTCTGGATGAGACCGGAGAAGTATTTTTCACGGGCGGCGTGTCAGGCGGTTATGGCATCCTTGTCTTGCCGGAATACTCCCCGAAATTCATCCTCGGACTGTTGAACAGCCGATTACTCGAATGGTTCATCCAACAAACAGCGACACAAATGCGTGGTGGGTATTACAGTTACGAATCACGGTTTATCCGTAGCCTTCCAATTGAGAGAATCATTCCGGGCAGTGGTGTCGTTGATTCACATCGAGAGCGAGTGGTTTCCCTCGTCGAAAGGATCATCGATCTAAAGACGAGATTTGCGAGTGTGCATACGGAACATGACAAGACTTCCATTGGGCGGGAAATCGATACCATGGACCACCTAATCGACCAGGTCGTATACCAGATTTATGGACTAACAGATGATGAAATCAAGGCTGTCGAGTCGGCGAAGAACGATCATTGAGATGTTAGCGTGGAGTAGATCCCTTGGCCCGGAGTAGACGTCACAACCGAAGGTGCCACTAGGAGAAAACGTATATACAATCGCTACAGGACCCTGGTCTACCTAATTCCATCGGCAGTGGCTGAGGGAAGAACTTTCGGATGATAATTGAAAACGCATTCCTGAAACTGCCTGTATTGCTCGTGAACAGACTAAATCGTGCAAGTGCGTTTGAGTCCACTGTCGTTCATCTAATGTCTGTAGCTGTTTTGATGGAACTCAATGCGAGAAACATCGCCAGGCCGTTTGAACACGTGCTGACTGAGAATCCCTACCCCTCGCGAGGTAAGAAGGGGCGTTCGATGCGTGCCGACTTATTTGTGAATCTGGAGGGGGCAGTTCCAATGGACAGAGGAA
>JBAVHJ010000278.1:0-13399 GCA_049685715.1 Terriglobia bacterium
TAAGGAGATGAATCAAGTGGGGGCCCCCGGCCCCTCTTGATTCATGACATTCCTTTTATTAAAACCCCTGGGGGGTGGGTACCTTTTAGATGATCAAGGTGGGTACCTTTTCGATTGTCAAAAGCATTCAGCCGCACCGGGGGTTTCGTCGATGTTGATCTCTTCATAGGAAATATCCCGGTTCTTGAGGAATGCCTTGGCGCGATGACAATCGCCACACCATTTTGTGGTGTATATTCGGATGCGCTGAACCATCGGATTCACCCGTCTTTGGTTCTGAATACACTTTCCTTTATATGCGACCATTCTAGCACGACATCTCGGTGCTGAACTGAACCTTAGGGGCTCTTGCCGAAATCCTCATACCGAGAGGGCCCCGAAGTTGCCTCTGTCCAACTCCGTTAAGAGCAGTTTATTTACAGGCCCAGGTATTGTTCATGGCATCATCAGAGTTTCACCGGAGCGACATCGGTCCCGCGGAAGATCAGGATAAGGATCATGGCTATCAACGATGTCGCTCCTAGCGGAGCTGAATTGGAGGGGTGGGTTTGGGAGTCTATAAGTAGGCCGCTCCTAAAGGAGCTGACGGTCCTGGGGGTGGGAATGGGTGTGGCCGATCTGGCCTAAGGTCAGACGTTAATTCCCGCGTGCTTTGCAACCTGGATTCGAATCATCGCTCGTTGCAATGACACCTGGGCGCGATTGAAATCGACCTCTGTATCTGTCACCTTGGAGAGGCGCTTTTCAGCGCGGGTTTTGGCGTCGATGGCCCGCTGGACATCAATCTCCTCCGCCCGTTCGGCGGTCTCGGCAAGGATCGTCACCTTGTCGGGCAAGACTTCGGCGTAACCCCAGGCGACCGCCAGGTAGGTGACTTGTGTTTCCTGCCGGTAGGAGACTTCGCCGATCTTGAGCTCCGTGATCAAAGGGGCATGGCCGGGAAGAACTCCCAGGTAGCCCTCTTGGCCGGGGATTTGAATTTCATCGACCGACTCCGAGAGCACCAGCCGGTCAGGGGTGACGATGTCCAGTTTTATTTTTTCGGGCAACATGCGACCGCACTCGGCTCCACGCTCATGGATATTTCACAGGATCTATCTTTCCGGCCCGGAGGTTTTGAGTTTATCGGCCTTTTCGAGGGCCTCTTCAATCGTCCCGACCAGGTAGAAGGCCTGTTCCGGGACGTCATCATGCTTGCCATCGACGATCTCTTTGAATCCCTTGATGGTGTCTTCCAGCTTGACGTATTTTCCTTCGAGGCCGGTAAACTGTTCCGCCACAAAGAAAGGCTGGGAAAGAAACTTCTGAATCTTCCGGGCGCGAGCCACGACAATCTTGTCTTCTTCGCTCAGCTCATCGATTCCGAGAATCGCAATGATATCCTGGAGGTCTTTGTATTTCTGAAGGATCGATTTCACGGCGCGGGCGGTACTGTAATGATCGGCGCCCAGGACGCGCGGATCCAGAATCCGTGAGGATGAGGCCAGGGGATCCACCGCCGGATAAATGCCGAGCTCAACGATCTGGCGCGACAGGTTGGTCGTCGCATCCAGATGGGTGAACGTGGTGGCGGGCGCGGGGTCGGTGTAATCATCCGCGGGGACATAAATCGCCTGCACGGAAGTGATCGAACCTTTCTTGGTCGAAGTGATGCGTTCCTGGAGTTCGCCCAATTCGCTAGCCAGGTTCGGCTGATATCCGACGGCGCTGGGCATGCGTCCCAGCAAGGCCGACACTTCCGACCCCGCCTGGGTAAACCGGAAGATATTGTCGATGAACAGCAGAACGTCCTGCCCTTCTTCATCGCGGAAATACTCCGCCACCGTCAATCCGGTCAAACCCACGCGCAGCCGGGCGCCCGGAGGTTCTGTCATCTGTCCATAAATGAGAGCCGCCTTGGATTTCTCAAATTCCTTGATGTTGACCACACCCGATTCCTGCATCTCAAGCCACAGGTCGTTGCCTTCGCGCGTGCGCTCGCCCACGCCGGCAAATACGGAGACTCCACCGTGCTTCAGAGCAATGTTGTTAATCAGCTCCATGATGATGACGGTCTTGCCGACTCCGGCGCCGCCAAACAATCCGATCTTTCCACCGCGAAGGTAAGGCTCCACCAGATCGATGACCTTGATCCCCGTCTCGAACATTTCGAGCTTGGTGCTCTGTTCATCGAACGCCGGAGCGGGACGGTGAATGGGATAGCGTTTGTCGGAGTGAATGGGCCCCAGCTTGTCGACGGGTTCGCCGATGACGTTCATGACCCGACCGAGGGTGCACTTCCCCACGGGGACGGTGATTCCCTGCCCCAGGTCTTCAGCAATCATCCCGCGGACCATTCCATCGGTGGGTTGCATCGAAACCGCACGCACCCGCCCCTCGCCGAGGTGCTGCTGAACCTCGGCAATGACCTCGATCGGTTGGGGCACATCAAAACCGGCACTGGTGACGCGCAGCGCATTATAGATCTTCGGCAGGTGGTGCTCTTCAAACTCCACGTCGAGGACCGGTCCAATCACCTGGACAACCTTGCCTTGGCTCATGCTCTGCTCCACCCTGTCAGGGATTCAAAATGGTCTTACTCCCCCGGCTACAGCGCTGCCGCGCCGCTCACAATTTCGATGATTTCCTTGGTGATGGCCGCCTGCCGGGCGCGATTCATATTCAACGTGAGCGAATCAATCATCTCCGCCGCATTGTTGGTGGCGGAATCCATCGCGGTCATTCGGGCCGCATGTTCGGCCGCAGCCGATTCGAGCAGCGCTCGATAGACCTGCACTTCGACGTGCTTCGGCAACAGGTCATTGAAAATCACCTGAGGCATCTGTTCGTAGATGTAATCGATTTGGCTCTCGATGCCCTCGCCTTCCAGCTTGGCAATCGGGAGCAGCCGTTCGATCACAATCCGCTGCTGGATGATCGATTTGAATTCGTTATAGACCAGGTACACGGCGTCGAGTTCGGATTTCGAATACTCGTCGATGATGGCCCGGGCAATTTGCTGGGCGTGTTCGTACCGGAGCCGAGAAAAGAGGTTGATGTACTCGTGGTGGATCTTCCAACGGCGGCGCTTAAAAAAGTCACGGGCCTTTCGCCCCACCAGCTCCAGGTCGAGCTGCTTGTCCGCATGTTTTTCGAGGAAGGTCTGGGCCGCTTTGATGATGTTGGTATTGAAGCCCCCACACAGACCGCGGTCGCCTGAGATGATGACCAGCTCAATCTTCTCATCCCCCCGTTCGGCGAGCAGCGGGTGGATCCGGTCGGCGTCATCCTCGGAGAGGGCCTCCTGGGCGCGCGTCACCAGGGAATTCAGCACGGCGAGCATGCGGTTGGCGTAAGGGCGAGCGTTCAGAACCCGCTCCTGGGCGCGGCGTAACCGCGCGGCGCTCACCATCTTCATCGCCTTGGTAATCTGCTGTGTGTTCTTGACGCTCCGGATGCGGCGTCGAATATCGAGGATATTCGCCATAATAATCGGGGCGGCTCTTCACCGGGCTGGGGAGATGCGCTCCTTCGCCCTAGGCAGCCGCAGATTTCTGCTCTGCAAACTTCTCCTTGAACATAGTCAGGGTCTTGCTGATCTCTTCCCGCAACGCCCCATCGAGCTGCTTCTTTTCGACAATCTTTCTACCCAGCGAAGGAGCTGCCGTGTCCAAATAGGTGTTGAACTCCTGCTCAAAGCGGCGGCAGTCTTCCACCGCAATGTCATCCAGAAAGCCGTTGGTGGCGGCATAGACGATCAGGATTTGCCGTTCCACCGGCAGGGGCGAATACTGGGGCTGTTTGAGGATCTCGACCTGTCGCTGGCCCCGGGCCAGTTGGTCCTGGGTCGCCTTGTCGAGGTCACTGCCAAATTGAGCGAAGGCCGCCAACTCCCGGTATTGCGCCAGGTCCAATCGCAGCGTCCCCGCCACCTGCTTCATCGCTTTGATTTGTGCATTGCCTCCCACACGACTCACGGAAAGTCCGACGTTGATCGCCGGCCGGATGCCGGAATTAAAGAGGTCTGCTTCCAGGAAGATCTGCCCGTCGGTAATCGAAATGACGTTGGTGGGAATGTAGGCGGAAATATCGCCGGCCTGGGTTTCAATGATGGGCAATGCGGTCAGCGAGCCCCCTCCATTCGCCTCGTTCAACTTCGCGGCGCGCTCCAGCAAACGGGAGTGAAGATAAAACACGTCCCCGGGATAAGCTTCACGGCCCGGCGGGCGGCGCAACAGCAGGGAGATCTCCCGATACGCGGCCGCATGTTTGGAGAGGTCGTCATAGATCACCAACACATGTTGTCCCCGGTCGCGGAAATACTCACCCATGGCACAGCCTGCATAAGGGGCGATGTATTGCATCGGCGCGGGATCGGAGGCCGACGCGGACACGACGATGGTGTAATCCATGGCCCCGTAATCGGCCAGCGTCTTGACGACCTGGGCCACCGTGGAACGCTTCTGGCCGATGGCGACATAAATACAAATGACGTCGCCGCCTTTCTGATTGAGGATCGTATCGAGGGCGACCGCGGTTTTGCCGGTCTGTCGATCCCCGATGATCAACTCGCGCTGGCCGCGGCCGATCGGAATCATGGCATCAATCGCCTTCAGCCCCGTTTGCAGCGGCTCCTTCACCGGTTGTCGATCCACCACGCCGGGGGCGAGCCGCTCGACCGGATTGAACGCGTCCGCCGCAATCGGCCCCTTATCATCATCGGGAATTCCCAGGGAATTGACGACGCGGCCAATGAGGGCCTTGCCACAGGGCACCGAAATAATGCGCTTGGTTCGGCGCACCAAATCGCCTTCCATGACTTCCGAGGCTTCACCCAGCAGCACGACGCCGACCTGATCTTCTTCCAGGTTCAAAGCAATTCCTGAAATGGAGTGTCCGCCCTCACGCGGGAACTCCACCAACTCGCCGGCCATGACCTTCTCGAGGCCATGGACTCTCGCGATGCCGTCCCCCACACTGATGACGCTGCCCACCTCCGACACGCTGATGCCCTGTTCGTAGTTTTCAATCTGCTCGCGTATCAGTTTGGAAATCTCTTCGGCTTTGATTTCGGCCATGAATCGACACTCCCTGTCAGCTCAAAATGAAAAATGCCCGGCTATCCGCCGCTCAATTGCGCCCGGAGTTGATGCAACTGTTCGCGGAGGGAGCCGTCATAGACGGTGCTACCAATCTTCGCCACCACACCGCCGATCAACTTCGCATCCGTCTGAACCTCCAGTTGAATCTCTTTGTGGGTGAGATCCCGAAGTCGTTCAGAGAGTATTTGTTTTTGATCCCCGGTGAGGGGTGAGACCGTTGTGATCCGGACCGTCTGAATCCCCAGCCGCTCGTCGAGTTCCCGGTGAATCGCAGCCTGAATCTCGTCGTAAAGGTCGATGCGATGGTGATCGATCAGGATGTTGAGAAAATTTCGGGTGGTGGAGGTATACCCGGTCCGCGCGGCAATGGATTGGAGGAGGCTCTTCTTCTGTTGAATCGCCACCGCCGGACTGGTCAGAACGTTGAAGAGATCGCGGGATCCAGCGAGCAACGAGGAAAAACCCTGAAGCTCTGTCCGAACCTGCTCCACCTCATGCTTGGAAAGCACCACGTCCGCAAGTGCCTTGGCATAGCGTATTGCGACGGAAGCCATACGAATTCATTTCCTCAAAGCGGGATTAATGATTGGAGCGAGTTTTTTCCTGAAGCGACGTCACGAATTGATCGAACAGCCGTCCCTGGTTCTCGGGCCGGATCTGCGATTTGATCTGTTGCTCCGCCAACTCCACCACCAGCGCCGCGGAATGCTCCCGGAGTTCTTTCTGGGCATTTTTCAGCAGGAGCGATACTTCATCGTGGGCCGAGGAGATGATCTGTTCGGCCTCCCGTTTTGCGGCTTCCAGGATCTGCGCGCGGTCCGCCTCCATCTCTTTCGACGCCTCCGACCTCAACTCGGCCAGCTCTTCCTCGATCTGCTCCATTTGGGTCAGGGCCACCGCCAGCTCCTGTTCCGCTTTTTCCCTGGCGGCCCTGGCCTCCTCAAGCGACTTGCGGATCTCTTCACTTCGGGTCGCCAAAAACTGAAGCAGCGGTTTTCGCAGGAAGTATCCCAGACCGCCAAAGAGAACCAGAAAATTCGCCCACTTGAAGAGCGCTTCCTTTCAGCCGCCCTCTTCCGCGTGGCTGGAGGGGGACGCCGGCGCCGAGTTCCCCGCATGCCAGCTCAGCCAGTCATGAGTCCCGGCCCCGGAGCTCAAGGTGGGCGACCACAGGAGCAGGATCGCCAGCAGGAAAATCCCCCGGCTCCGCAGTCGTTGATCTTCGTGCTTTGCTTCGGTCATGAGTGCGATCGGATTTGAGTGTTGAGCTATTCGGATCAGGCGAGAAGCTTTTGCACAATCGCCCGGGAGAGGGTTTCCGCTTCTCGTGCCATCCATTTTTTTGCGTCTGCCGTTTGGGCGGCGATCCCACGGCGAGCTTCCGCGATCATGCGCTCGTACTCTTCCCGTCCCTGGTGGACGACTTGCTGCTTGGCCTCGAGGGCTTGACGGCGATGTTCTTCCTGTTGCCTGTAATTCTCCTGCCGCACCTGCTGAATCTGAAGATGGTATCGGCGTAAAGTTTCTTCCCTTTGCGCCGTGCTCTGCCCCGCCTTCTCGAGGGCTCCTTCGGTGGATTGCCGGCGTTGCTCGAGGAGCGCGCCCATGGGACGTAGATAGAGGCGATTGACGGCCCAGGAGAGCACGGCAAAGAGTGCCATGACCACCACAATTGTGGCATTAAGCTCAAGCATCGTTTCTTGTTGTCGCCCTACAGGGAAGTCCTTGTGAAATAAAGAACGCAGAATCTAGCATAGCGCGGAGAAAGGTGTCAATGAGTTTCCCCCGTTTTCAGGCCGCCGTCCTCGTCCGATCGAGAGAATTCCCGCGGGGCAGGAAAATCCCCGATCACTGAAATGAGACGAAGAGACTTCTTTCAGAGGATGTGCACAGATCGCCGGAGGCTTTATTTATTTTTCTCCACGAGCCGGCAATTAAATCACGCGAAGGGGCACGGCGTCCTTTTCAACCACCGTGCCGATGGCCACGGCCGGTATTTCATGCTGCTGCATCTCAAGAATCATCGCCGCTGCTTGATCCGCCCGGCACGAAATCAGCAATCCCCCTGAAGTCTGAGGGTCGAAAAGGAGCGTGCGCATCGGTTCGGGGACGGTGTCCTTGAACTTCACCAGGGGCTCCAGATACTTCCGGTTGTTTACCAGGCCGCCGGGGATCATTTTCCGGTCGATACAATCCATCGCCCCTTCCATGGCAGGGATCCGGGTATGATCAAATTCAAGCGTCACGCTACTCCCCTGTGCCATCATTCGCGCGTGGCCCAGAATTCCAAATCCCGTGACGTCGGTCATGGCATGAATTTCGTAGCCGCGTGCAATCTCGGAGGCATGGCGGTTCAACTGGATCATCCAGCGGATCGCCGCCTGAACCACTGAATCCTCCACCGCTTCCCGCTTCACCGCAGTGCCGATCACCCCGGTCCCCAGGGGCTTGGTCAAAACAAGAACATCCCCCTGCTTCGCTCCCATATTTCGGATCACTTTTCCGGGATCAATCAGGCCTGTCACGGCATAACCGAACTTAATCTCCTCATCCCCGATGGAGTGGCCCCCCACAACGGTGCAACCAGCCTCCATCATCTTGCTCATCCCTCCGGAAAGGATACTTTCGAGAATCCCAAAATCCAGCCCGGTTCTTGGAAATCCTACAATAGTAAGAGATGAAATGGGTGTTCCCCCCATCGCGTAGACGTCGCTGAGCGAATTGGCGGCGGAGATTTGCCCAAACTGATAAGGATCATCGACAATTGGGGTAAAAAAATCGACGGTCTGGACGAGGGCTTGGTGTTCTGAGATCAGGTACACTCCGGCATCGTCGTTGGTTTCGAAGCCAACAAGGACGTTCTTGTCATGTTGCCGGGGAAGGTGGCTGAGAACCTGGTCCAAATCCTTTGGACCAATCTTAGCTGCTCAACCAGCGGCCTTCACCAGGGCAGTCAACCTGATCGTGTTGTTTGATATGGTCATAAGTCCAGCAAAATGTAATTAAAGTCCTTTTCCCCGCCGCAGGGAATTATCACAGCTAATCCGAATTTAACTGCCAACTCTCACCTCGCTTCCGCAATCCGAAATCGGCAATCCGAGATTGTAGCGAGTTTCCTCCATCTCTGAATGCATCATCCCACATGGGCGGCCGCACGATCGGGCTGTTCGACGTTCAGGGGGGTCTCCTTATCCTCCTTCATAAAACTCTTCCCATCAAAAATCGCTCCTGTCTCTATGACCAGAACAGGGGTATGGATTTCCCCGCTGACTCGTCCTTTGGAGTGGATTTGCACCCGCCCCTTCGCGTGGATGACACCGGTCACCTTCCCGCCGATGGAAACCGTCCCGGCATAAATTTCCGCTTCCAGGACCCCATGCTCACCGATCAGCAAATGGTCCTCGGTTTTAATGGTTCCCTTGATGGAGCCATCGACTCGAAGGGTCCCTGAAAACTCCAGATGTCCTTCAAAGAAGACCCCTTGATCAAGAAACCCGGTGACCACGTCAGATCCCTTGTCTTTTTTCCAATTCATAAAACACCCTCACCCTTCAGGATTTTGATTGGGCCGGACAATCAATTCATAAAGCCGAATCAGATCATCCTGGGAGTAGTACTCGATTTCGATTTGTCCTTTGGCGCCGTTGGCGTTGATCCGCACGCGGGTTCCAAGGGAGCGCTCCAATTCTTCGATGGCATGGCGCACATTCGGATCCAGGATGGGTTCGGCCGCGGTGGATGGGGCCTTTGGCGTGCTCCGCCGGGAGGCTGCCCGTTCCACCTGTCTTACCGACCAATTGCCCTTGGCCGCCTTCTGCGCCAGCTCTTTCTGGTCCACAGCGGATTCCAGTGCCAACAGGGCGCGGGCATGCCCCATGGAGAGCTTGCCCTCCGCGATCAGATGCTGCACCTCCCGCGGCAATTTCAAAAGGCGAATGTAGTTGGTCACTGTGGTCCGGTCTTTCCCCGTGCGATGGGCGATCTCCTCATGGGAAAGGCCCAAATCTGCGTGGAGGCGCTGGAAGGCCTTGGCCGCCTCGACCGGATTCAGGTTCTCTCGTTGAATGTTTTCGACCAGGGCCACTTCGAGCAGGCGTTCATCGCGGACAGCCCGAACCACCACGGGGATTCTGAACAATCCCGCGAGTTGAGCCGCCCTCCATCGCCGCTCCCCCGCCACGATCTCGTAATGATCCTGGACCTTTCGAACGAGGAGGGGCTGCAAGACGCCGTTCGTCTTGATGGACTGGGCCAGTTCATTCAGTTTGGCTTCGTCGAAATCACTTCTCGGCTGGAAGCGGTTGGGTTGGAGCAGATCGATGTCGACCTCCCGAATCCCCTCCTGCCCGCTGTCGCCTGTTCGTATCAGGGCACTAAGCCCCCGCCCGAGCGCTTTCTTTGTGGTGGTCATGCTCCAGGATCTCCCTTGCCAGTCGAATGTAACTCTCTGCCCCACGGGACCGGGCATCATACAGGATGATGGGCTTGCCATGGCTGGGGGCCTCTGCCAACCGGATATTTCGGGGAATGACCGTGGAGAGGATTTTCTCTCCAAAGAAATCCACCAGGTCCTGGCGCACCTGCATCGCCAGGTTGGTACGGTCATCAAACATCGTCAGCAGTACCCCCTCCAATTCCAGCTTGGGATTGAGGTGCTGTTTGATCTTCTCCATGGTGTCCAAGATTTCCGAGATCCCCTCCAGGGCAAAGTATTCACACTGGATGGGAATCAGCACGGAATCCGCCGCGACCAGGGCATTCACGGTGAGAATATCGAGGGCGGGAGGGCAATCGATCAAAACATAGCGGTACTGTGCCCGCAGGGGCTCTAACCCGTTGCGGAGACGGATCTCCCGGTCTTCCATCCCCACCAGCTCCACGGTGGCCCCCACCAGATTTCTTTCCGACGGGATCAGGAACAAGTGCTCCAACTCCGTCGCCTGGACCAGCGAGTCAAAGGGCTCAAAAAGCGTCAGCCCCTGATAAATGCTCCGCCGGCTGGAGTCCCGCGCGAAGCCCAGACCACTGGTCGAATTCGCCTGGGGGTCGGAGTCCACCAATAAGGTTTGGGCTTCGGCCGACGCCAGGGAAGCAGCCAGGTTAATGGCCGTCGTCGTTTTTCCCACTCCCCCTTTTTGATTGGCGATGGCAATGATTTGTCCCATGGCGGATGCGAAAGAATCTATCACAAAAAAAGCCCCGGACAAAATGCAAAGATGGGAAGTGAAAGGTTTTCAGGTCTTGGATGTTCCACGTGGAACATCCCGAATCGGGAAAGGCCAAAGCCCGAAGCGGGAAAATCCAAATTCCAAAGGCCAAAATCCAAACAAAACCCAAATTCCAATACCCATACAAAAAGAATAAACGACCCAATCTTCCAGGAATGAGAATTTCCCTCTTCCTAGGTTTTTGTATGGATTTCTATCGAACCGGAGTTCTCTGGATTCACCCGTTTGAGATTTTGATTTTGGAATTTATTTGGAATTTGGCCTTTGGAATTTGGAATCTACCCGCTTCGGGTTTCACGTGGAACGTTTTTCCCCCACCAACACAACGCGGGAGGATCCCGACGGGATCTGCTGTGGCTCAGCCCAAGCCAACCGCCCCAACCGGAGTTTCTGAAACTCCTTCGCCCAAGCCAGGCTCGTGGTCACGATCAACCGGCCACCCCGACGCAGAACCGCGTTGAAACAATCGAGCAGGTCTTGAGTAATCTTGACTCCTCTAACAGTCGCCGCATCGAATACCCCTTCCCCCTCCTCAGCAAACTGTTCGAAACGGGCCTGAATCACGCTGGCCTCACCCGCCATTCCCAGGGCGGAGATCACCTCATTCAAGAACAGGACTTTCCGAGTGGACGACTCCACCAGGGTCAAGGACAGCCGGGGGTTCAGAATCTTCAGCGCAATGCCTGGAAAACCGGCGCCGGATCCTACATCCAACAGGCTTCGGCACAACCCCGGCAAAAACCGGGAGAGATAAAAGGATTCTCCAAAGTGCTCCTCGTAAATGCGTCTTACCTCGACAATCCGTGTCAGGTTGATCTTGGCGTTCCACTTCTCGAGCATCTCGGTGTATCTCTCGACCTGCTCTGCTTGCAAGACAGACAAGGACACCTCAAACTGTTGAAAAATAGCGACCATCTGCTCCCGGGTGAACAGGGCAGGCCGGAGGCGGTTATCAGCAGAATTGGTGTTGACCATGGCAAGAAGATCCGGGACTCGGAGGCCCGGAAGACAACAGGTTGAAACCCTCAGGTCAGATCAGAAGGTGAAGATTTGAAAAGCCTCGCATCGATTTCTGCTCCCTGGAGTCCTCGTGAATTTCAGCCTGCGGTCCGGCAATTCCGTGTGGAGATCAACCTGTCTAAGCGGAGGGCTGGGAGTCGGATTCATCCTCGAGGGGCAGAGAAGTAATCGCCTTCTGGCGCCGTCCCAATTCCAGGTATACAGCGACCAGTTGCACTGCCGCCGGGGTGACCCCCGGGATACGGCCGGCTTGATGCAGCGTTTGAGGGGAGACAAGCGTCAGCTTTTCAACCATTTCACGGGAAAGTCCCGGAATCGAGGAGTAGTCGAAATCTGATGGGATCGCCCTCATGGCAGAACGGCGCATGCGCTCAATCTCACGCACCTGCTGGTTGAGGTATCCCTCGTACTTCACTTGGATGGCCGCGACAAGGAGTTCTCCCTCATTGATGGGAAGGGTGGTATTGATCTCCAAATTCAAGAACTCGGTGATCAGGGGGGCCACCTCCACGAGACGGACCTCCGGTTTCCTCAGGAACTGTGCCAATTTCGGCTTGTCGGCGAGAGGTGACTCCAAAAGAGAGTCTACCTGCTCTCGCAATTTGGAATCCCTCGGGACAGCGATCGAGTTCAGCAAATCCTTCAGTTTCGTGATCCGCTCCCGCTTCTTCCTGAATTCGGCATATTCCTCCGGTGTAATCAAGCCGGCCTCGTGTCCGAGGTCGGTCAGTCTGAGGTCCGCATTGTCGATGCGCAGGTGGAGCCGGTATTCCGCCCTCGAGGTGAACATCCGGTAGGGCTCGTTGGTCCCCTTGGTCACCAGGTCGTCAATCATGATCCCGATATAAGCCTGTGTCCGGTCAAGGGTTACAGGATCTCGACCCTGAACCTTTAGCCCGGCGTTGATTCCCGCCATGATTCCCTGCCCTGCCGCCTCTTCATAACCCGTGGTCCCATTGATCTGACCCGCGAGGAAGAATCCCTCGACCCGCTTCGTCTCCAAAGTGGGAAAAAGCTCGGTCGGCTGGACAAAATCGTATTCAATGGCATACCCGGGACGTATCAGTTCGGCCTTTTCCAACCCGGCAATGGAATGAACCATCCCCATCTGAACATCGACGGGCAGGCTCGTCGACAGTCCATTGAGATACACCTCATAAGTGTCCAGGCCTTCAGGCTCCAGGAAGAGTTGATGGCGCTCTTTGTCGGCGAACTTGACGATCTTGTCCTCAATGGAAGGGCAATAACGCGGGCCAAGAGTGCGGATCTGGCCGCTGTAAAGCGGCGAGCGATGCAGGTTGCGGCGAATGATCTCGTGCGTCTCGGGCGTGGTGTAAGCGATGTGACAATTGACCTGCCGGAGGGAGAGTTCCTTCGTCCGGAACGAAAACGGCGTCGGCCGGACGTCACCTGGCTGGGGGGTCAATCTCGAGAATTCGATCGTTCGTCCATCGAGTCGAGGAGGAGTGCCGGTTTTGAGCCTTCCCGTACGGAAACCGATCCGCTTCACCGCTTCGGCCAGCAGGCAAGAGGGGGGTTCCCCGCTGCGCCCCGCCGAGTAGCGCCGTTCTCCGACGTGAATCAGGCCGTTGAGAAATGTCCCCGTGGTCAGAATGACGCCCCCGGTCTCAATCACGCGAGTGTCCATCAACTCAACACCATGAATTTTGATCTTGTCTTGCGGAAGGATTTCCTTCCTCAAGGCCTGGTAATCGCGGATATCGAGTTTTCCTTCAAAATGAGTCTCTTCCGGAGAGCTCAGCTTCAATTCCGAGGCTCGAATGAGAACTCCATTGTGCTCAAGAATTAGATCGACGACTTCCGCTTGCTTGATGGTCAGTTTGGGATGCTGTTCCAGGACCCGGCGCATTTCCACCCGGTATTTCTGCTTGTCCGCCTGGGCCCGCGGGCTCCAAACGGCTGGACCACGGCTGGTATTGAGTAACCGGAACTGGATCCCGGTACGATCGATGACTTCGCCCATTACCCCACCCAAGGCGTCGATTTCACGGACGAGATGACCCTTGGCGATGCCGCCAATGGCTGGGTTGCACGACATTTGGGCGATGA